>JAEXXW010000539.1 GCA_023405565.1 Pseudomonadota bacterium | reverse complement strand
CAAGACCTATTCGCCCTCGCAGATTTCTGCCTTCATCCTGCAGAAGATGAAGGAGACGGCGGAGGCCCATCTCGGCCAGAAGGTCGAGCAGGCGGTCATCACCGTTCCCGCTTACTTCAACGACGCGCAGCGCCAGGCGACCAAAGACGCTGGCAAGATCGCCGGCCTTGAAGTTCTCCGCATCATCAACGAGCCGACGGCGGCTGCGCTCGCCTATGGCCTCGACAAGTCGAAGACTGGCACCATCGCGGTGTACGACCTCGGCGGCGGCACCTTCGATATCTCGGTGCTCGAGATCGGTGACGGCGTGTTCGAGGTGAAGTCCACGAACGGCGATACGTTCCTGGGCGGTGAAGACTTCGACATGCGCCTTGTCGGCTATCTGGCCGATGAATTCCAGAAGGAGCAGGGCATTGACCTGCGTCGCGACAAGCTCGCCTTGCAGCGCCTGAAGGAAGCGGCTGAAAAGGCCAAGATCGAGCTGTCCTCCACGACGCAGACCGAAATCAACCTGCCCTTCATCACCGCCGATGCGACCGGTCCGAAGCATCTGACGATGAAGCTCACCCGCGCCAAGTTCGAGGCGCTGGTCGATGACCTCATCCAGAAGACCGTCGAGCCGTGCCGTCAGGCGCTGAAGGATGCCGGTCTCTCGGCCGCTGAAATCGGCGAAGTGGTTCTGGTCGGCGGCATGACCCGCATGCCGAAGGTCCAGGAAGTCGTGAAGCAGTTGTTCGGCAAGGAGCCGCACAAGGGCGTCAACCCGGACGAAGTCGTGGCCATCGGCGCGGCGATCCAGGGCGGCGTGCTGCAGGGCGACGTCAAGGACGTGCTGTTGCTCGACGTGACCCCGCTCTCGCTCGGCATTGAAACGCTGGGCGGCGTGTTCACCCGTCTGATCGATCGGAACACAACCATTCCGACCAAGAAGTCGCAGGTCTTCTCCACGGCAGACGACAACCAGAATGCCGTGACGATCCGCGTCTTCCAGGGCGAGCGTGAAATGGCGGCCGACAACAAGATGCTCGGCAATTTCGACCTCGTCGGCATTCCGCCGGCGCCGCGTGGCGTGCCGCAGATCGAAGTCTCGTTCGACATCGACGCCAACGGCATCGTCAATGTCCAGGCCAAGGACAAGGGCACCGGCAAGGAACAGCAGATTCGCATCCAGGCTTCGGGCGGCTTGTCCGAAGGCGACATCGAAAAGATGGTCAAGGACGCGGAAGCGCATGCCGAAGAGGACAAGAAGCGCAAGGCCGCTGTCGAGGCGAAGAACCATGCCGAAGCATTGGTGCATTCGACCGAGAAGGCGCTCTCCGAACACGGCTCGAAGGTCGGTGAGCCCGATCGCCGCGCCATTGAGAATGCGCTCGCCGATCTGAAGGAAGCGCTGAAGGGCACCGATGCCGCGGCGATTGAGGCGAAGGCCAATACGCTGGCGCAGGCTTCGATGAAGCTCGGCGAAGCGATGTACAAGGCGCAGCAGGACGGCGCGGCAGGTGCTGACGCTTCCGGCGGTGCCAAGAAAGACGATGTCGTCGACGCGGAATTCACCGAAGTCGAAGACGACGACAAGAAGAAGTCGGCGTAAGCTGGCAGAGACTGACACCCTGGCCCTCATCGCCTGATGAGGGCCAATTCCTTCACGTTCCTTCGGACGTAATATTGGCGAATGTTATAGATGTCCAAACGCTGCTATTACGAAACTCTCAGCGTCAGCCGCACGGCGAGCGACGGCGAGATCAAGACCTCATTCCGCAAGCTGGCGATGCAATGGCATCCGGATCGCAACAAGGGCGATGCGACGAGCGAGGCGAAGTTCAAGGAAATCAACGAGGCCTATGACGTTCTGAAGGACGGCGACAAGCGCGCCGCTTACGATCGTTTTGGCCATGCCGCTTTCGAACAGGGCAACGGTGCGAGTGCGCACGGCTTTGGCTCCGATTTCGGCTCGGCTTTCTCCGATATTTTCGAAGGCATCTTCGGGATGGCAGGCGGGCGTGCCCGCTCGTCAGGTGGCCGCGAGCGCGGCGCCGATCTCCGCTACAATATGGAGATCACGCTGGAAGAGGCCTATTATGGCAAGACTGCCGAAATTCACATTCCGACATCCGTCACCTGCGAAACCTGTTCAGGCTCCGGCGCCAAGGCCGGGACCCGCCCGAAGACGTGCGCGACCTGCGGCGGCGCCGGTCGCGTTCGTCAGGCACAAGGCTTCTTCACGCTTGAGAGGACCTGTCCATCCTGTCAGGGCCGTGGACAGGTGATCGAGGATCCTTGCACGTCCTGCGCCGGTTCCGGCCGGGTGACGCGCGAGCGCATGCTGTCGGTCAACATTCCGCAGGGCGTGGAAGACGGAACTCGTATCCGGCTCGCCGGCGAAGGCGAGGCGGGCGTGCGCGGTGGCGGTGCGGGCGATCTTTATATTTTCCTGTCGCTGGCCTCGCACCCGATCTTCCAGCGGGATGGGGCCGATCTGCATTGCCGGGTACCGGTGTCGATGGTGACGGCCGCCTTGGGCGGCGAGTTCGAGGTGCCGGCGATTGATGGCGCGCGCAGCAAGGTGAAAGTCCCCGCGGGCACGCAATCGGGACGACGCTTCCGCCTGCAGGGTAAAGGGATGCCGGTGCTGCGCTCCAAACAGATGGGCGACATGTATGTGCAGGTTGTGGTGGAAACGCCGCAGAACCTCACCAAGCGCCAGCGGGAATTGCTGCAGGAATTTCAGAAAATCTCCTCCACCGAGACACAGCCGGAATCGACGGGCTTTTTCACCAGGGTGAAGGAACTTTTCGACGGTCTCGGCAATCGTCCCGACTAGCCGGTATGCGTCTGGTTAAGGATACTTGGCGTGCCGGCCTAAACCGGCTATGCCTTGCGCAGGTCACAATAGTTTCACAAACGTAACGGCCAGAACCCTCCGTATGCGTCCCCAATCCTCCCTCGCCGAAAAGAAGGGCCTTCGTCTCGACGACGAGGTGAGATTCATTCGTTCATGGCTGGAAAAGCCGCTGGCGATTGGCGCTGTTGCGCCGTCTGGCCGTGTTCTGGCGCGCACCATGGCGCGCTATGTCGACACCAAGGTTCCTGGCCCCGTGATCGAGCTTGGACCGGGCACCGGCCCCGTCACCGAGGCGCTGGTGGCGCGTGGCGTGGCGCCCAGCCGTCTGGTGTTGGTCGAGTTCAATCCGTCCTTTTGCCGCATCCTGCGCTCGCGCTATCCCGAAGCGACGGTCCTGCAGGGCGACGCCTACAGCCTGACACGGACGCTGGGCGAGATGCTGAAGGAGCCAGCCGCGGCTGTGGTGTCCGGTTTGCCGCTTTTGACCAAGCCGATGCGGACCCGGGTGCGGCTGATCAACGAGGCCTTCGGCCTGATGCATCGTGACGCGGCCTTCGTCCAATTCACCTATTCGATGGCGGCGCCGCCGATCCCCAAGGGTCTTTCACGGGTCGAGACGGAAGCCTCCGAGCGCATCTGGATGAACCTGC
>JAEXXW010000468.1 GCA_023405565.1 Pseudomonadota bacterium | reverse complement strand
CCAAGCCCGTACCTGCCGCGTGAATGCGGCGGCGACGACGGCTGCTGGTGATCCGGCTTGTCATGATGCGGTCATATAGAACCGCACGCGGAGATGGTCAAGCAAGGCTGGTACAGCCGATATGCCCCGCTTCATATAACCGACACAAAGCGATAGCCGTCACCACTCTTTTCGATCCGCCCGAATGCCGGAAACGGCAGATGGTAACCGGTCATCAGCATCCGCTCCGTCGCCAGCATATCATAGAGCTTGCGACGCGTGGCAACGGCCACTGGACCATCCATATCGCCGCCCGCCACCCAATCGGGATGGCGCACAAAGACCAGCGCGATGCCTGATGTGACATCGGCTTGCACCATCAATGTGTTGTTCCCCGAAGCAATCACCAAAGACGTATGCCCCGGCGTATGTCCCGGCGTGCCGACCGCGGTGATGCCGGGTGCGATCTCCCTGCCCCATTCATATTTCGTCAGACTCTCGCCGACGATGGCATTGAAGACACGGCGCACATTGGTATGGGCGTTCTGCAGATTGGAGCCGTCCGGCGCCTTGTTCATGTTGGCGTCATCGAGCCAGTAATTCCACTCATCGAGCGGCACCTTGATCTCGGCATTGGGAAAGGCCGGTGTACCGTCGGCGGTCAGCAGGCCACCGATGTGATCGCCGTGAAAATGCGAGATGATGATCGTATCGATGTCCTTTGGATCAACACCGGCTGCCGCGACGTTCGCCGCCATGCGGCCGGTGCCTGCCTCGAGCGTACGCGCTCCATTGCCGGTATCGATCAATATCGTCCGGCCGCCGTTTTTCACCAGGACTGGCTGAAACGGCGTTGCGATCTCGTCGCGTGGCAGACCGTCGGCTGCCAGCGCATCCTGAAATTGCTCGAGGCTGGCGCTGCGACTGGGACTGGCCGTCAGCTTGCCGCGACGCGTGCCGTCGGACAGTAGAATGACATCGATGTCGCCAACCTTAAGCGGGCGGAAGTCTGCTGGCTGCTTCGTCTGTGCGAGCGCCTTCTGACCGGAAAGAGCGACGGCGGTTACGCCACCCAATACATGCCGGCGTGTCAACGATGTCATGCGTTCCTCCATTCGCTGCCACTGAAGCAACAAGGCCGCCCGATGGGGCGGCCTTGCAATCCTTGAACTAGAGCGTCGGGCTCCACTGTATCATGTGTTCGCGATAACCGGTCGGCGTCTTCTCGATATAAGCCGCCGACGGGAACGGATAATGGAAGGCCTGCACCATGATCTTGTCCGCCGACAGCATGTCATAGACCTTGCGGCGTGTGGCTTCCGCCATCTGCGGGTCCTGATCGAACATGAGGTGCCAACCCGGATTGCGCACAAAAAGATACGGCACATGGGTCACGTCACCCTGCACGAAGATCGACTTGTCGCCAGACGAAACGATCTGCGAGTGATGGCCGAGCGAATGACCATTGGTCGCCATGCCGGTGATGCCGGAGACAATCTCCTTGCCGCCCTCATATGGCTCGACACGTTTGACGATTTCGGGATTGGTGAAGATGCGGCGGTTGTTCTTGAACAAACCGGTCATACGCTCCGAGGTCTGCTTGTTCATTTCGCCATCATCCATCCAGTATTTGTGCTCCTGCGCCGGCACACGGATGGCTGCATTCGGGAACGCCAGCGTGCTATCGGCCTTGAGCAGACCGTTCACGTGGTCGCCATGGAAGTGCGAGATGATGACGGTGTCGACCTGCTTCGGATCGATGCCGGCCGCGGCAAGATTGGTCAGGAATTGACCGTTCGAGCCCTTGCTCTGATTGAAACCGGCCTCACCCGTGCCAGTGTCGATCACCACGAGGTTCTTGCCGGTATTGACGACGATCGGCGTGTAATTGTTGTTGAATGTCTCGGTGTCGTAGAAATTGGACGCCAGCGCCTTCTTCACCTCGGCAGTGTCGACATTGGCAACAAAGGTCGGCGGCAGCTTGAAGCGGGCCACACCATCCGCAACGACCGTCACTTCGAAATCGCCGACCTTGTAGCGATAGAAACTCGCGGCCTGCTTGCCGACCATCGGCGCCTGCGCATGCGCCTGGCGCGACCACGAAAACTCGCCCATCACCGCCGCTGCGGTCCCGGTCGCAACGCCTGTCATCACGCCGCGGCGTGTCACTTCATTCATCAAGACCCTCCCTGAAAATGCGAACGATCGTCCCCTTGCAACCGCGCAACGGAATCCCCCTCACAACCATATAGGCAAGGCTGCGCCGGCAGCAGACGAAACACCGCCGATGTCAATTTATTCCGGTGAATCTCGCCGCCAGATGCATCTCATCAAAACAAGACGCCGCTTTTGCGGTGCGGCAAGACGACCTCACGAAATCGCGGGCATATTCGTGAAATAGTGATCGATGTAATTGGTCTTGAGGTAGCGATAACCAAGCCGTGCGAACAGCGCTTTCAACTCGTCGAAGCGGTCCGAATAGAGCTCGACCTGGAGGTAGCATTGGTTGTCGCGCAGCGTCCGCTCCATGCCGGCAAGCGCGTGAAATTCGGAACCCTCGACATCCATCTTCACAAGGATCGTCTTGCCGCTGATGGCGAATTCATCGTCGAAGCGAATCTGTTTCACCACATGGGTCGCAACGCCCGGCGCTTCTTCCGGCGGCTTGTCGGGATGCGCGATCCAGGACTCGCCGCGATTGTGGCTCCCCGCCTCCATCAGCGTCACCGCGCCGGCCTTGTCGCCGACCGCATCCGGAACAACCTGGATTCTGTAGGCCAGTCCGTTGGCGGCAATGTTCGCCTTCAGACGAGCACGATTGCCGGGGTCCGGTTCAAAGGCAATGATCTCGGCACCGATGCCAGCAACAGCCAGCATGATCGAATACACACCGGCATTGGCGCCGATATCGAGAAAGTAATCGACCTCGTGTGTCCCGCAAATCGCCGCGAAATCTTCGAGCTGTTCGGCTTCCCAGATGCCATTGATGGCAAGCTCACGATCGATCAGATCGGTCGTGTCGACAACAAAGCGCGCGCCTTGCGCGTTCACCGTATAGGGCACGCGACCAAACGCACGCATCGCCCGGTCGTACCAACCACGCAGCGTTCGCTCGAAAGAACTGTTGGGATGGCGAAAGATCTGCCCGCTGCGCATCGTCCGCCTCTAGAACAGTTTCTTGATATACTCGAAGCCGATGTCACCGAACGCCAGCAGCACATAGGCCCAGACTAACGCCGACAGCACATTGGCAAGCTGGAATTTCCAGTAATCCATTTCGAGGATACCGGCGATCAGCGGAACGGCGGCTCGCAAGGGACCGAAGAAGCGGCCAACAAACACACCGGGAATGCCCCATCGTTCAATGAAGGCATGTCCGCGCGGCAGCATGTCGGGATATTTCGGCAGCGGCCAGATATGGGCGATACGGTCCTTGAAATGGAAACCGAACCAATAGGACAACCAGTCGCCGCAGGCCGCGCCCGCAGCCGCCGCGAGCCAGATCGGCCAGAAGACCAAGCCGGACATATTCATGAGCGCGCCGATGGCGACCAGCAATCCCCAGGCTGGAACAAACATCGAGACGAAGGCGAGCGACTCCGCGAACGCCAGGACGAAAACGATCGGTAAGGCCCACCAATGGTTCTGACGTACAAAGTCGATAACGAGCTGGGAGTGTTCTTGAATCATTTTTGTGACAGTAACGGCGGGGCATGTGGTCTAGCCGGGTCCTGCCTAATCTTCCAGCGCCCGCGAGAGGTAAAATAAGGCTCCCAGTATGGACCTTCTCTCATGGATTCGCCATCTCCATGGCATAGTGCCCCGACGTCCCGATTCGCTTTGAGTTCCATAAGTCCGAAAAAAATCAGCATGGCCAAGAAGACCAAGCCGGCCCGCGCTGCCAGCAGCGCCAGGGCCGAGAAGAAAACCACCGACCTTTTTGCCGGCGGCAAGGCCGCCAAAGGTGCTGCGACAAAAACGCCCGCCCCGCGCGGCGGCAGCGCCAATGCCGAAAGCAGCTACACGGCCCAGCATATCGAGGTTCTGGAGGGGCTGGAGCCGGTCCGGCGCCGCCCGGGCATGTATATCGGCGGCACCGATGAAAAGGCGTTGCATCACCTGTTCGCGGAAGTCATCGACAACGCGATGGACGAAGCCGTCGCCGGTCACGCTACGTTTATCGAGGTGCACCTTGGCGCTGACGGCTATCTGACCGTCACCGACAATGGCCGCGGTATCCCGGTCGACCCGCATCCGAAATTTCCGAAAAAGTCGGCGCTCGAAATCATCATGTGCACCCTGCATGCGGGCGGCAAATTCGACTCGCAGGTCTACGAGACCTCGGGCGGTCTGCACGGCGTCGGCGTGTCGGTCGTGAACGCGTTGTCGGTCGATATGGTCATCGAGGTCGCACGGAGCCAGCAGCTCTATCGCATGAGCTTCTCGCGCGGCAAACCGAAGGGCGGACTGGAAAAGCTCGGCCGCATCGCCAACAAGCGCGGCACGACGGTGCGCTTCAAGCCCGACCCGCAGATCTTCGGCGAGAAGGCAAAGTTCGATCCGGCGCGCCTGTTCAAGATGACGCGCGCGAAGGCTTACTTGTTCGGCGGGGTTGAGATCCGCTGGTCGTGTGATCCTTCATTGATCAAGGACGACACGCCAGCCGAAGCCGTACTGCACTTCCCCGGTGGCTTGCAGGATTATCTTGCCGCCTCGATCGAA
>JAEXXW010000453.1 GCA_023405565.1 Pseudomonadota bacterium | reverse complement strand
AGCTTGAACTGTTCAGCCTGCAATCGATAAGGGTGCGCCGTCAGATCGGCGATGTCAGCGAAGTCAAATTGCGCAATGATGCCTTCACGCTTGGAGCGGTATTGCAGCTTGGGTGCGACGAGCCCCTGGGCGATGAGAGGGCGCGCCGCGCCGATCTCGTCAAGCATATCGAGCGTGGGCGGATGAAAGGTCGAAGCCCGCGATTCACCGCTGAGCTCGGAGCCGCTTTCGAGCACCGTCACCGGCACGCCTTGGCGGACAAGGTGAGCCGCAGCAACCAGCCCCACCGGTCCGGCGCCGGCGATCAATACGCGCTCGTCTCCCTTGCTCATGCCTTGCAGTCCTTATTGCTTTCAGTTGGTCGGCCACGCCGAATTTGGCAGCCCATCTCTGATATTTCAAAATGAGCCAGCCTCGGTCAAGCTTATTCTATAATCTCATTATGATTGCATAATAGGCTTGAATTTGTGATGTATCAGATGGGATAAGGGTGTCGCAATCCGTTGGCGTTCCTGCGGTCAGCATCGTGAGCTGCTAAAATTGTCCATTCGGCAAAAACGAGTGTCAAAATGCCAGTCAATAAGTTGCATGATGAGTTCCATACGCTTGACCTCACCAGTGGCTGGGAAGTGCCGCCGGGCTATCCGTCTGGCATCCAGCAAAAAATCCTGTCGGGAGCGTTGGACGAGGTGAACAAACGCGGCAGCAGGACACGCCTGCTGCGCTTCGATCCCGGCGTCTTTACGACTGCGCCTTTTGTGCATGAATACTGGGAAGAAGTGCTTCTTGTGTCAGGCGATCTGACGGTCGGCAACGACGACAAGGGACAGGGAGGAGAATCCTTCAAGCCCTTCACCTATGCCTGCCGTCCGCCCGGTGCGTTCCATGGCCCCTTCAAATCCGAAAAGGGCTGCATGTTGATGGAAATTCACTACTTCGATCCGGTTTAAGCTTTGGGCCGTCCCGCAATGTCTGATCGCCCCACGCTGGATGAACTTGCGCAAGCACTCGCATCCGGTCGCACGACATCACGGGCGCTGGTCGAAGATTGTCTTGCGCGAGCAAGCGATGACGCGGGTGAAGGCGTTCGCGTCTTCACCCATCTCGACAGCGAAGCGGCCCGGCTCGCCGCCGATGCCATGGACAGATTACGCCGCGCCGGCGCATCCTTGTCGCCCTATGCCGGCATTCCGGTTTCGATCAAGGATCTGTTCGACATCGAGGGGCAAGTGACTTGCGCCGGATCGATTGTCCTGCGCGATGCGCCGCCGGCTTCCGCGGATGCAAAGGCGGTCGCACGATTGCGGCGGGCCGGCTTCGTGGTCATCGGCCGTACCAACATGACCGAATTCGCCTATTCGGGACTTGGCATCAATCCCCATTACGGCACACCACGGAGCTCCTGGCGACGTGATGAGGGGCATGTTCCGGGCGGATCTTCGTCAGGAGCCGCCATTTCCATCACGGATGGCATGGCGCATGCCGCGCTCGGGACCGATACGGGTGGTTCATGTCGTATCCCGGCCGCCTTCAACGGCCTGGTCGGCTTCAAACCCACGGCGCGCCGCGTCCCGTTGCAAGGCGCGCTGCCGCTGTCGGCTCATCTTGATTCCATCGGCCCCATTGCGCGCACGGTCGGCTGCTGCAGCATCATCGACGCCATCATCTCCGATACACGGCTCGCGCCGTTGTCGCCGCGTAAGACCGGCGATTTGCGCATTGCCGTGCCGCTTGGTGTTGCTCTCGGCGATCTTGACGATGCGGTGGCCAAGGCCTTCGATACCGCATTGGAAAAACTTTCGGCGAATGGGGTTCGCGTCGATCGCATCCCGGTTCCGGAATTCGACGAAGTCGCGGCCATCAATTCGAAGGGCGGCTTCACCGCTGCTGAAAGTTACGCGTGGCATCGCCGATTGCTCTCGACCCAGCGGGATCGATACGATCCTCGTGTTTCGATCCGTATCGAGCGCGGAATGGAACAGAGCGCGGCCGACTATATCGATCTCCTCGAAGCCAGGGCATCGCTGATCGATCGTGCAACACGCCGCATCGCGCCCTATGACGCCATCGTGTTGCCAACTGTGGCAGTGACCCCGCCGCGTATCGCCGATCTCCAATCGGACGAAGCCTATGGGCGTGCCAACCTGCTGTCGCTGCGCAATTGCACCCTGATCAACATGATCGATGGTTGCGCCATTTCACTACCGATCCATAAGCCTGGAGATGCGCCGGTCGGTCTCATGGTGGCGGGCGTCGCCGGTAAGGATCTGGATGTGTTGTCCATAGCAGCATCGTTTGAACCGGTTGTCGTGCCCAAAGGCACGTAATTCGCGCCCTGCTTTCAGCAAGGCGCGATAGTCGGGATTGTTCGCTGGGAAGGAAACGCCGGGCGCGGGCGTTTGAGAAACTCACTGATATTCGGAGAAGCCGGCTCCGAATGATCGACAACAAGTAAGGATTAATCATGGGCTTGAAGAGTATCGTTTCTGTATGCGCAGCAGCGTTATCGATCGTTCTGGCAGCCGCGCCGGTTCATGCGGCTGAATATCCAGACCGGCCGATCACCATCGTCGTTCCGTTTCCGGCCGGCAGCACAAGCGACATGATTCCACGGCTGGTGGGGCCTCTGATCGCCAAATCGCTTGGGGTGCCAGTCGTCATCGAGAACCGGCCCGGCGCCAATGGCTCCATCGGTGCCGCGCGCGTCGCGACGTCCGCACCGGACGGCTATACGCTTCTGATGGCAACCACCGGCGTGCTGGCGATCAATCAGTGGATCTATGCCAAGCCACAATATTCGCCGGAGAAAGATTTCGCGCCGATCGCCAATGCCGCATCGACGCCGAACATCATTGTCGTCAATCCGTCAGTGAAGGCCAGCACCTTGAAGGAACTGGTAGCGCTGGCGAAAGCCCAGCCTGGCAAATTGTCATTTGCCTCGGCCGGTAACGGCAGCACAAGCCATGTGTGCGGAGAAGCGCTGAAGGTGCTGGAGGGCATCGACATTGTTCACATTCCCTATCAAGGTCCTGCGCCGGCCCTGCAGGACGTGCTGGGTGATCGTGTGTCGATCATCTGCGACAATCTTTCGAACGTCGTGGAGCATGTTCGCAGCGGCAGTCTGAAGC
>JAEXXW010000397.1 GCA_023405565.1 Pseudomonadota bacterium | reverse complement strand
CCGCAGAAGGCCTGCGCGGTCGCCAAATATGTCAACGCGCCGGTGGAGTTCGTGCGCATCGATCTCGCCAAGGGCGAAAACCGGACATCAGCCTATCTTGCCATCAATCCGAACGGCAAGGTGCCGGCGCTGGAAGACGGCAACACCAGGCTATGGGAAGCCAACGCCATCATGTGTCACCTCGCCTATAAGGCGAAGTCGGATCTGTGGCCAACAAATCCCGACAAACAGATCGAGGTGATGAAATGGCTGAGCTGGAATGCCGATCATTTTACCCGGCATGCCGGCTGTCTCTATTTCAATCACATCATCAAGCCGACATTCGGCCTTGGCGAATGCGACACCAAGGCGACCGAAGAAGCCACTGGGTTTCTGGTGCAATTCGGCAAGGTACTGGATGACCATCTCGCCAGCCGGACATTCCTGCTCGGCGATCATCTGACAATTGCTGATTTCGCCGTATCGGTGACGCTGCCTTATGCCGATCGCATCCATCTGCCGATCGACAGCTTCAAGAATATCGCCCGCTGGCGATCCATGCTGGAGGAAATCCCGGCCTGGCGCGATCCATTTCCTGCGCCGCAAGCGCAGGCGGCCTGAACACCGCTACGGAACGCGTCTGAACGGAAGCAAACCGATTTTGTGGGGACAGAATAATCATGTGCTGCGTCGCTCTCTTCGCCATCGCAACCACCTGGCTTCTGCGCTCAAGCATCATGCTGCTGGCGCGCCTTGGCGTCGCCGTAGTGATGGCAGCAACAGCATTCTCTGCAGCGATCTTTGTCGCCGAGCATTTCGATCATTATCGCGGCCGCGCGCTCGCCAACGACACGACAATTCTGGCTGAACTGGTCACTCAGCCTATCTGCACCACAACACCCGACCCGTTCCAGAAAGTCGCGACCGTCCTCAACACCGTGCAGCCATGACGGAGGAAACGATGTCAAGCAATCCCCCCACATCGCTCGACAACCATCGCATCGTCTCGCGCGAAGCCTGGCTTCAGGCGCGTAAGGCCCTGCTCGCGGACGAAAAGGAGTTGACCCGCCGCCGCGACCAACTCAGCGCCAGGCGGCGTGACCTGCCATGGGTCAAGATTGAAAAGGCGTATGCTTTCGACACCCCGCAGGGCAAAAAGACACTGGCGGATCTGTTCGATGGCCGCAGCCAGCTCATCATCAAGCATTTCATGCTGGCGCCGGGCCAGAAAGACGGCTGCGTCGGCTGTTCGTTCGAATCCGATCACGTCGACGGCGCGCTGAAACATATCGAGCACCACGACGTCACTTATGTCGCGGTCGCACGCGCTCCGCTCGATGAGATCGAAACGTTCAGGACGCGAATGGGGTGGCACTTCAAATGGGTGTCATCCTATGGCAGCGACTTCAATTACGACTTCGGTGTCTCGTTCACACCCGAGCAGATCGCGACCGGTCCCGTCACCTATAATTACCGGGAGACGCCGGTTCCACTGGAGGACCTGTCCGGCTTCTCCGTCTTCTACAAGGACGAAAACGGCGACATGTTCCACACCTATTCGACATTCGGTCGCGGTGCCGAAGACATCCTCGGCAGCTACATGTTCCTCGACATGACACCGAAGGGCCGCAACGAACACGGCCCCAATTTCAATCTGACGGACTGGGTGCGTCATCATGACCGCTATGACGCTGCTGGCCATGTCGGTCCAAATGGCCGCTGGGTGGCCGCCGAACCGGCCGATTGCTGCCATTCGAAATAGCCGGTCCTGAGCTACCAAAGAAATTCCCAGGGAGAATGTGATGCCTTACGTCGATGGATTTGTGGTGCCGGTGCCGAAGAAGAAGCTGAAGGAATACGAACGGATCGCAAAAGTCGCGGGCAAGGTCTGGAAGGAGCATGGCGCCATCGATTACCACGAATGCGTCGCCGATGATGTGAAGCCCGGCAAGGTCACATCGTTCCCGCAGAGCGTGAAGCTCAAGAAAGGCGAAGTCGTTGTCTTCTCCTGGATCACCTACAAATCGCGCAAGCAACGCGACACCATCATGAAGAAGGTGATGAAGGACCCTCGCCTGGCCGACATGATGAAGGATCCAAAGACAATGCCGTTCGACGGCAAGCGCATGTTCTGGGGCGGCTTCAAGAGTTTCGTCGATCTGTGATCGACGCTTCGTAACGGAAAAACCGTACTGCGATTTTCCAGCGGCCGCATGCGTGCATGCGCCCGGACGAGACACCTATGTCCGGAATTGACCGATCAAGGAGCTGACCATGACTGACCAACCCCAAGGCGTCATCCCGCATCTCGTCATCGAAGGCGCCAGTGACGCCATCGAATTCTATAAGAAGGCACTTGGCGCCACGGAAATGATGCGTCTGCCCGCCGAGGACGGAAAACGACTGATGCATGCCGCGATCATCATCAACGGATCGCACATCTATCTGATGGATGACTTCCCCGAATACCGCGAGCAATGCAGCGGCGGCAAGATCGTCGGCCCGAAGACCGCTGGTGCCAGCACCTTCGTCCTGCACCTCAATGTCCCCAATTGCGACGAAGCGGTGAAGCGCGCTGTCGATGCCGGCGCGACCATCATGATGCCGCCGATGGATGCCTTTTGGGGCGATCGCTACGGCCAGGTGCTCGATCCGTTCGGCCATGCGTGGAGCTTCGCCCATCCGCTGCCAAAAGTCTGATCGCGAAAACCTCAACACCGGACGGAACGTGACATGCTCGACACCCAGCAGGACCTCGTCATCACGCGCATGCTGCGCGCACCACGCGAGAAGGCGTGGCGCGCCTGGTCGGACGCCGGGCAACTGGCACAATGGTGGGGCCCGAAGGGCTGCACGATCCGCGTGATCAAGCTCGATTTCCGGCCCGGCGGCATCTTTCATTATTCGATGCAGTTCCAACCGGGCCACGAAATGTTTGGCCGCTTTATCTATCGCGAGATCGCTGCGCCCGAGCGGATCGTGTTCATCAATTCGTTCTCGGATATCGAGGGCGGCATCACCCGCGCGCCTTTCCCGCAACTGAAGGACAGTTGGCCGCTGGAGGTTCATAACACCATGACGCTGATCGAAGACAACGGACACACGCACCTTACATTGCGCGGCCGCCCGATCAATGCGTCCGAAGCCGAGGCGAAAACCTTCATCGGCATGTTCGATTCAATGAAGCAGGGCTTCAGCTGCACGTTCGACAAACTCGACGATTACCTGACCAGAAACTGAGGCGATGTTCGGCGCAAGACGCGCGTCATCTTTCAACACCAAAACTGGAAGTCCGGAGACAGATCATGACCATTGCCTTGATTATTCTTGCCATTGTCGTTGCGGCCCTCATCGGCCTCCTTCTCTATGCATCGTCGCAACCGGATTCGTTCCGCGTCGAACGATCGACGGTTATCAACGCGCCAAAAGAAAGGCTGATCGCCATCCTCACCAATCTCCACCGCGGCGCTGAATGGTCGCCGTTCGAAAAGGGGCTGAAGATGAAGAAGACATTCACCGGCCCCGCGACCGGCATTGGCTCGGCACTCGATTGGGATGGCGGCCGGCAAATCGGCGCCGGGAAACTGACCATCGCGGACGTGACCCCATCCAGGATCGTGCTCAACCTCGACATGACCAAGCCGATGAAGGCGAGCAACATCGTCGAATACACCTTCGAACTGCAGGGTGACGGCACAAGAATGACATGGAGCATTCACGGCCCCATGACCATGATGTCCAAGGTCATGGGTTTGTTCATGAACATGGACAAGATGTGCGGCGACCAGTTCGAGAAGGGCTTCAAGGATCTGAAGATCCTCGCCGAACGCGAAACGCGGGAACTTCCCGGCGGTTCGCATCACGCGGTGGCGTAATCGCTCCCAGACAAAACGGAAACGGTCATATGCTCAGAGCTATCCTCATCGCGATTGGCGTTCTCGTTGTCGCCGTTGCCGGACTTCTTCTCTACGCGTCGGCAACGCAGCCCGACACCTTCCGCGTCCAGCGTTCGGCGCTGATCGATGCCCCACACGAAAAGGTCTATGGCATCCTGACCGATTTGCATCGCGGCGCTGAATGGTCGCCCTTCGAAAAGGGCAAGACGATGAAGAAGACCTTCAGCGGGCCGGCGAGCGGTCCCGGCGCAGCACTGGCATGGGAAGGCAACAGCGAAAGCGGCGCCGGCAAGCTGACGATCGCGCAGGCCACGCCGTCCAAGATCACGCTCAATCTCGACATGATCAAGCCGATGAGCGCCAGCAACATCGTTGAATACGATTTGTCGCCGCGGGGCACCGCGACCAACGTGACATGGAGCATGCA
>JAEXXW010000253.1 GCA_023405565.1 Pseudomonadota bacterium | reverse complement strand
CCGCACGCCGGTGGCGCCGAGCGGATGGCCGATGGCGATGGCCCCGCCATTCACGTTGAGCTTGTCTTCGTCGATGCCCAGTTCGCGGGCGCAGGCCATCACCTGCGCTCCGAAAGCCTCGTTGATCTCGAAACGGTCGATGTCGGCCAATGTGAGTCCCGCACGTTCCAGCACCGACTGGATCGCTGGCACCGGACCGATGCCCATGATTTCCGGCGCCACGCCAACGGCAGCCGAGGCAAGGATGCGCGCCAGCGGCGCCTTGCCGTTCTTCTTCAGGTATTCGGAATTGGCAATGAGCGCGGCTGCGGCGCCATCGACAATGGCGGACGAATTGCCGCCAGTCTGCACGCCGCCAAAAGCCGGCTTGATCTTGGTCAGCGATTCGATGGGCGAGGGCCGCACATGCGTGTCTGTCTTCGCCTCTGGCGTCTTGCCGGACAGCTTGATGCCGCGTGATTCATAGCCGGATAGTTCGAACGTCTCCGACGTCACCGCAACGATTTCGCCGTCAAGGAAGCCATCTTTCTGCGCGGCCAAGGCGCGCTCGAAACTGCGCGCGGCAAAGGCATCCACGTCGTCACGCGTGATCTGATAACGGCGCGCAAGGTTCTCGGCGGTGTCGCCCATGCCGATATTCGGCGCGGGATCGATCAGGGCTTCCCACAGGAAGTCTTTGAACTCGACCTGTCCCATGCGGAAGCCGCCGCGGCTTGTATAGGACGCAACCGGATTGCGGCTCATCGATTCGGTGCCGACGCAGAGCGCCAGATCGGTGCGCCCGAGCGAGACGGCATCCGAGGCTTGCGAGAGCACTTCGATGCCGGTGCCGCAGACGCGCTGCACATGATGTGCCGGCGTCTCGACGGGCACGCCGGAATAAAGCCCGATATGGCGCGGCAGCATGTAGGCGTCGAAACTCGCCTGCGCCATATTGCCGGTGATGACGGTGCCGACATCGTCTGGTCTCGCTTCGGCGCGCTTCAGCACCTCGCGGCCGACCTTGATACCAAGATCGATCGGCGACACTGCCGACAGCGGACCGTTATAGTCGACGAAGGGAGTGCGCACGCCTTCGAGCAGCCATGCGTCGGCGAAGGTCGTCCCGATGCCGGGCGTCTTGCTCATCTATCTATTGTCCAGTCGCGATGTTGATGATGTGTGGTGCCGACGCGTCGTCGTACAGCTGTTCAACCAGGTTAGCTCTGCGTGTGAGGACCGCGCGCTGGTTGATCGAACCCTTGTCGGTCATCTCGCCGGCATCGAGCGATGGCGGTTCACTCATCAGCAAGGCGCGGCAGATGCGATTGGAACTGCCGGTGCTTTGTCTTGCGAGATCGGACAGGCTTGTCTGCATTTTCTGCCGTACATTCTCATGCGTCAGAACATCGTCAAGAGATGTATCGCCGGGCAGGCCGGACAATTGGCGGCAGGCATCGATATTCGGGAAGACGAGAATACGGATATCATCGCGATCGGCGCCGGCGATAACCACATCGCGCACATGCGGCGAGAGTGCGTCGATCAGTTTGGCGCGCAGCGGTCCAACGCTGACCCAGGTTCCGGTCGCAAGCTTGAAGTCCTCGGCGACGCGGCCGTCGAACAACAGGCCTTTCGAAGGATCGGATGGATCGTCGAACTTGAAGGCGTCGCCGAGCTTGTAGAAACCTTCCTCGTCGAAGGCTTTGGCGGTCAATTCCGGCTGACGCCAATAACCTGGCGTGATGTTCGGGCCCTTCACGCGCGCTTCCAGCTTGCCTTCGGTTGGCACCAGTTTGAGATGGCTGCCTGGCACCAGCACGCCCATATTCGTCGAGTTGACGGCCGGCTGGGTGCGCGCGAACACACCAGGTGCGGTTTCGGTCGCACCGAAGCCGGTGAGGAAATGAATGCGCTCGCCGTAGGTCCGCAGTGCCAGTTCCTGCATTTCGTCGAAGACCGGCTGCGACAACGCTGCGCCGGCGAACCAGAGCACTTTCAACCTGCTGAAGAAATTCTGGCGAAGCTGTGTGTCGCTGCGCAGATAAGGCAGGAGAGCTTCGAAACCCTTCGGCACATTGAAATAGAAGCTCGGTGCGACCTCTTTCAGGTTGCGCACGGTGATGTCGATGGCGCCGGGCAGCGGTTTGCCATCGTCGATATAGAACGTGCCGCCATTGTGGAGGATCAGGCCGACATCGTGGTTGCCGCCGGCGGTGTGATGCCACGGGGCCCAGTCGAGCGTGACCGGTGGCTCGTCCTGGAAGCAGGCCAGCCGCGACACCATCGCAACCTGGTTCGAGCACATCATGCGCTGAGTATTGATGACGCCCTTCGGCTGCCCGGTCGATCCGGAA
The DNA here is from genome assembly GCA_023405565.1 of Pseudomonadota bacterium. GTDB lineage: Bacteria > Pseudomonadota > Alphaproteobacteria > Rhizobiales > Xanthobacteraceae > Pseudorhodoplanes. The sequence continues at coordinate 2,324 of JAEXXW010000253.1, read as the reverse complement.
GTGAACAGGAATTTCGCGATCGTGTCGGGGCCGACGCTCTTGTGTGCCTCGTCGATCCGTCCGGTCGGCGTGGTTTGCGTCAGTTGCTCGAAGGTCAATGCCGGGCGTGACGTCGGTGCATTGTGCGTTACCACGAGTTCGACATCGGCAGGCACTACGGTGTCGATCGCGCGGGCGAAGGTCTGGCCATCCGAGGCGAAAACGAGGCCCGGTGTCAGTAGATTGAAGATGTGTTTCAGTTTGCCGAAATCGGTCGAGACCAGCGAATAGGCCGGCGAGATCGGCGCATAGGCGATGCCGGCATAGAGGCAGGCCAGGCCGATCATCGCGTGTTCGAGATCGTTGCCGGACAGGATCGCCACCGGGCGTTCGGCCGACAGGCCGCGCCCGAGCAGGGCTTCACCGATGCTGCGCGCATAGGTCAATGCCTGCGCATAGGAGATCTTGCGCCAGCCGCCTGACGCATCGCGGCCGGCAAACAAGGTCACATCCGGCGTCTTCTGCGCCCAATAAACCAGACGATCCGTCAGGCGTTCGGGATAGGACCCGAGCGGTTGCAGAGGGCGAATGAGGATCGAACCGTCAGCGCGCTGCGTGACATCAAGATCGGGTTGCTCCAGCCGCACCTTGCGATACGGCGCCGCCGACACGGAGTCGGCTTGACGCATGGCCTCCGCCATAGGCTTTCCATCCCTGTTTCATGGCGCCGTTTTTTCTTGTCAGCCCTTGTGCAGGGTCTTCGGCGCTCGTTTTTCGAGAAAATCCTTCAGTCGTGATTGAGCCTCATCGCTGCCGGACGCGATTGCGGCCATCAGCGATTCCATCATATAGCCACCGGGCCGGTCGATATCGGCGATCCGCGGCAGCGCGTGCATGACGGCGTAATTGGTTGTGCGAGTATTCGCCGCGATGCGCTGCGCAAGTTCGATGCCCTTGTCGAGGCCGGTGCCGTTCTCGACAAGATAATGCGAAAGCCCGAGCGCAAGGCCTTCATCGGAGCCATAGGTACGGCCGGTCAGCATCATATCCATCATGCGCGATGCGCCGATCAGCCGCGGAATGCGGACCGAGCCGCCGCCGCCGACATAGATGCCGCGCACGCCTTCCGGCAGCGCGTAATAGGCCGACTTTTCCGCCACGCGCACATGGCAGGCGGCTGCCAGTTCAAGCCCGCCGCCGACAACCGCGCCATGCAGTACGGCGACGACCGGCACCTTGCCGAATTCAAACAGGTCGAACACCCGGTGCCAGTTGCGCGAATGATGCAGGGAATCGACGGTGTTGCGAACCGTCAGTTCCGAGAGGTCGAGCCCGGCCGAGAAATGATCGCCTTCGCCATGCAGCACGACCGCGCGGATATCCTCCGGCAAACCGGCAAAAAAGGTTTCGATGCCAGTAACCAGCGTATCGTTGAGTGCGTTGCGCTTTTCAGGCCGTGACAGCCGCAGGAACCCGATATCGCCGTCTCGTTCGGCGGTGACGGACGCGTGAAGGCCGGGAATTTCGAGCTTGGTCCTTGGCATTGGTCCCTACAGGCGGCCTTGGTGGCCAACCGGATAATTGTTGTCTTTGACAACAAATTCCCGAAAGGACGTCCCGGGTCAAGCCCCATCCTTACAGGTATGGCGTCAACAGTGCCGGGAATTTCGCTTTTTTTCGTCCTTCGCTCCTGAGGAGGGCAACCGAACGCGTGGCCTGCTTACAAAACCTCATACACATCGAGCTTCACAGCGTTCTTTTCGCGTTGCCCATGCGCAATCGCGATGATCCGGTTCAGCCAGTCATAGGCGGGATCGCCGGTCTCGAACCGCATTGCAGTGCGAAAATAATACAGGGACGGGTCAACGATCTCACCTGTCAGCAGTCGCGCCAGCACCTCCGGCGGTCCGTGCCGGACGCCCTCGCTGCTGACCAGAATGTAGGCACCGGTGTCGCTCTGGATCGTATAGCGCGCCTCGACATGCGCAGCGCCATCGGCGCGGATATATTGCCAGTCGGCGCCGCCCGGTAAAATTTTGCCCGTCAATTTCGGGCCTTCGACCGTGCCTCCCAGAATGTTAATGACCCGCCGTTCGCCGATGGGCGTCTTCCCAAAATGGAGGATGTCGGCCAGCTCCGCGTGGATGCGCAGGATCGGCTCGGAGGAGATCAGGGGCATGAGAGGGTGCCGTAAGCTGTTGGAGTTTATGTTGGACTTGGGGCCAATTCGCTGGCATTTGATCCGTCCGGATCCGGTCCGTAAATTGAAAAATCAAAGGTTTGTGCGCGCCATCTGCGCACGGGGAAATCGTCTGATATGTCGCGTGTAATGTCGCTCGCCGAAG
>JAEXXW010000227.1 GCA_023405565.1 Pseudomonadota bacterium | reverse complement strand
GCCGTGTTGTCGCAGCACACGAATGTGTCGTTTGACTTTTCCGTGGAGGAGATTGTCTCCATGGGAGCTGGCGCGCTGCGGCCGCAATCCTGGATTCACGACCTGTCCAGATCCGTGATGCAACGATGCGACGTTCTGCATCTGGTGGATCGCCCGGTGACCCGCCTATCGGGGGGCGAGCAGCAGCGCGTTCATCTGGCGCGCGCCATGCTGCAGCTTCTGTCGGCGGAGGAAAGCTGCAGGCCGGGACTGATGCTGTTGGATGAGCCGACGGCCAGCCTCGATTTGAATCACCAGTTGGGCACGGTTGAGATGGTCCGCGACATCGCCAAGGAAGGTGCCGGCGTTCTTCTGGTGCTCCATGATCTCAATCTGGCGGCAATGCTTGCGGCCCAGGTGGTGATGATGCGAGCGGGGAAGATCGTGGCGAGGGGGCGGCCCGAAGAGATCATCCGCGATGACGTCATGCGCGAAGTCTTCGCCGTCACCAATGCCGTCGGTGTCGTGCCGGCTGCATCGACGCCGTTCGTGCTGCCGCAATCGATGCGTTTGAAGTGATAACGCCATCGGGGCGGATATTTTGTGCGCCACCGGCCCTTATGGCCTGATACCCGGCGTTTCCATCGTCATGCCGCGGGCGCGCCACATCAGGTAGAGTTCGAGATCTACATATTCCGGCGCGCCGAACGGATAGGGTTCGGCGCGGATGCCGGTCATGCAGTTGCGCAAGCGCCGCTGCAGTGAGCCGAGATTTTGCCATTCCAGCCGATAGATCGGGTAGCCGGTCGGATGCGCCTGCGGAATGATATTGCCGGCGAGGCTCTTGCCCCAATTGTCGTCGTGGCATTGCGCGCAGGACAGATTGAGCTGGCCTTGCCGCTGATGGAAGGCCGCGCGGCCCTTCTCGATGAAAGGCTGCAGCCGCGGATCATCGTATTGCGAGATCGGTTCGCCGCGCGATTGCATGGCAATGTACGCAGAGAGTGCCAGCATCTCCCTGCTTTCGAAAGCGAAGGGCGCCGCTTTCTGGTTCTGTTCGCGCGAGATGTTGATACGCTGCTCAAGGTTGACCGGACGGCCTGACGCATTGTCGAAGGCGGGATAACGCGCGGCGACGCCTCTCATGCTGGTGGCGGCATCGCCGTGGCAATTCGCGCAGGACTTTCCGGACGCGCCAGCCTTGGCATTCCACAACGCTTCGCCATCCAGCACGAACAGCATGGCCGGATTGGTCGTGTCGTCATCCTGCATCGCCTTATTGTCGCGACTCATGTCCTCATAGGACGAGCGGCGCTGGTCGAGCGGGATTTCAGCCGCCAGTGCCGCCGCCGCTATGGCGAGCAAACCCGCAACACCCGCAGCCAGCAGTCTCACGTTCATTCGACCGTGATCTTGGCCGAGGCTTCCTGCACGAAGCCGTTGTCGCCCGTCCATTTGAAGTTGATGGTGCCGCTCTCGGTCGCGACGGTATGAAACGTCAGGAACGGATTGGCCGAAATGGCGGGATAGAGCGTCGCGTCGAAGATCGTCTCGCCGTTATAGGTGCAGACGAACGACGTGATGATATCGCGCGGGATCGGCTGTCCCATATTGTTGTGGCGGAAGCCGTTCTCCATGATGTGCGAGATCAGCGTGCGGATCTGGATCACGTCGCCGCGCCTGGCCTTGGGCGGGACATTGACGAGGGTGCGTGCAGCCATCAGACGGGGTCCTCCAGGCAGGCGCTGAGCGTCAGGATCACATCGACCTTGTCGGACCAGAATGTGCCATCCGACATTTCGCAGATGGCCACCACCTGCTGCGTGTCGGCGAGGCGGATGCGCGTCTGGAATTCGGCCTTGCCGGAGCGCGGGCTGAGCTTGACGCTGATGACGTTTGGTTGCGGATTCTTCTCGGTGAAGATGTGGATCGCCGTCACGTAATCGGTCGGCGTCATCGGGCTTTCGACCCGCACGGTGGTCGCAACCGAATTTCCGTTTTCGACCAGCGGCGGCAGGTCGAGTTTGATCTTGCCTGGCTTGATCTCAGCTTCGCCGGCGACCTGGCGGATCGCAGCTGCCATCGATTGTGGTGTTGCACCGGCCGGCCGCACGATCATCAACGCGGCGGCTCCGGTCAGGAACAGGCGGCGTGTCGGTTTCGCGCCGGAAAGTTCATCCAGCATCTCGCTAGTCCTTTAGCGTGGTCAGAAAGGCAACGACGTCTTCGATCTCCTGTGCGGTCAACACCGGCTTGCCGCGAAGGTTCGGCGTCACGCGAGTCAGCCCGTCGATCCTGTAAAAGGCGGGCATGATGGTCTCCGGGTTCAGATGCGACGCATCGATCATGCGCAGCCGCAATTGCCCTTCCGACCAGCGCGAACCGACACCAGTCAGATCGGGCGAAAGGTTCCCCTGGAAGCGCTGATCCGGAAACGGCCCGGAATGACAGAGGAGGCAGGTCGACTCGCGCTTGACGAGAACGGCGCGTCCGCGCACCGGATCGCCCGGTGTGCCTGTCAGCGATTTCGGCACGGCATCGCCGACGATTTCGTATGTCAGCATTGACGTCGCCGCTCCGGGCACGCAGCCAATCGCAAACAGGACGAGGGCAAGAGCATGATGCCGAAAAGTGCGAAGCGGTTTTCGGACGACATCATGCTCTAACGTATGAGAATCGATCACGTTTATGATTTTGGATCGACTCGATCCAAAATCATCGTGATCTGGTGCTGCGCGCTTCATCCGAACACCGATTGCGTGATGGTGCGATACCATTCGACGGCTTGTTCGGCTTCGGCGCGGCGCGCTTCAGTTGTCGCGTTCTGCGGGCTCAGGACAGGCCCCCCCTCCGTTTCGGTGTATTGATCGTCGACCGGGCGATAGGTGCCCTTCTGCGAGATCGCATAATCGGGCGCGATCAGGCTGTAGCAGGATGATGTCAGCGTCGGTGCGGCCGGCTTGTTGCCGGCAAGCTGGGCGACGATCGCCGCGGCACAGATCTGAGCCTGCGACGAAGCCGCGGATGCTGAACGCGGCATCGCGCCGGCAATGGCGGCATCGCCGATGACATGAATACCGGCCTGCAATCGAGATTCAAATGTCAGCGGATCGACCGGGCACCAGCCGGTACGGTCGGCAACGCCGGCAAGCTCGGCGGCATGGCCGGCAATCTGTGGCGGGATGATGCTGGCGACGGCGGCCTGATATTTGTCGAAGTCGGTCGACAGCGTTTTCGTCGCGGTATCGACATTGATCAGCGCGCCGCCTTGCGACAGGCCGACCCATTCGATCAGTCCGGGATAAAGCTGCTGCCACGCCGCTTCGAACAGCTTCTGCATGGTGAAGCTGTCCTTGGCATCGAGGACGATCACCTTCGAGCGCGGTTTCCTCGTCTTCAGGAAATGAGCGATCAGGCTCGCGCGTTCGTAAGGGGCGGGCGGGCATCGCGCCGGATTGACCGGAGACGAGATGACGACGGTACCACCGTCTTCCATCGCCTCCAGTTGCTTGCGCAGCGCGATGATCTCTTCGCCGCTGTTATAGGCGGGCGGCATCGCCGCCATGACCGCCTTGTCGTATCCCTCGATTGCATCGGACTTGAAGGTGATACCGGGTGAGACGACAAGGCGCTCGTAATTCAGCGTCGTGCCGTTTGAGAGAGCGATCGCTTTCTTTGCGGGATCGATATTTGTTGCCGTTGAAATGATGACATCGATGCCGTCAGCCTTGATGCGATCGTAACCGAATTGCTGCGCCTTGATATCGATCAGGCCGGCAATGACGGCATTGCTTTCCGGTGGCGCGGTATAGGTCGCGTTGGTCTCGACCAGCGTGATTTTGATTTTGGGATCGGCCCTGCGCAACGCGCGTGCGCAGCTTGCCCCGCCAAAGCCGCCGCCGATCACAACGACCGAGGGGGTACCTTGCGCAAGCAGGGGGCTCGGAAAGACAGCAGCCGCGGTGCTCGCCGCGGCTGCTGTGATCAGTTCTCTGCGATTAATCTTTCTAATCACGCGATCTCAAGATTGTGGTTCTTCAGCGGGAACGTGCGGTAGCGCCGCCCGGTCGCCGCGAAGATGGCATTGAGCACGGCCGGTGCTGCCACGAAGATCGTGGGCTCGCCGACGCCGCCCCAGAAGTCGTGCGTCGGGACGATGATCGATTCCACCTTCGGCATTTCGGCCATGCGGAGCGAGTCATAGGTGTCGAAGTTGGTTTCGACCACCGCGCCGTCCTTGATGGTAATGCCGCCGTGGAACAGCGCCGACAAGCCATAGACGAAGGAGCCAGCAATCTGCCGTTCGATCTGCGCCGGATTTACGGCATGTCCGGGATTCGTGGCGGCCACAATGCGATGCATCTTGATCTTGTTGCCATCCATCGAGATCTCGGCCACCGCAGAAACGTAGCTGCCATAACCCATATGCTGACAGATACCGCGGAAGACGCCTTTTGGAGCCGGCTTGTCCCAGCCAACATGCTCGGCCACGGCGTTCAGCACCGCCAGGTGTTTTGGATGCTTCGCCATCATCTTACGGCGGAAAGCGAGAGGGTCCTGACCAGCCGCCTGCGCCATCTCGTCGATGAAGCATTCCAGATAGATGGCGTTCTGGTTGTTGTTGACCCCGCGCCAGAACCACGGCGGCACATGCGGATTGCGCATGGAGTGATCGACAAGAAGGTTCGGGATGTCGTAACCGAACGCACCCTCTGCGCCGCCGGCGTTGAGACCTTGGAACACTGCCGGATCGGCACCACCCTGGACTGCTTCAGGACGGGCATAGGCGAGGATCGATTGACCCGAGATGCGCATATGCAGGCCGACAAGGTTGTTGTCCTTGTCGAGGGCTCCGGTCAGCTTGCATTGCGTGATCGGATGATAGACGCCGTTGGTCATGTCCTCTTCACGGGACTTGAGCAGCTTCACCGGAATGCCCGGCATCTGCTTGGCGATCAGCACAGCCTCGGTCACGTAGTCGCTGCGCGTGCGCCGACCAAAGCCGGTACCCAGCATCAGCCGATGAACCTCGCATTGATCGGCGCGCAGGCCGGATGCAGCGATGGTCGCTGCATAGGCAGCTTCGCCATTCTGCGTTGAGGTCCAGACCTCGCATTTCCCGGGCGTATAGAGCGCTGTTGCGTTCATCGGTTCGAGACAGACGTGGTTCTGGAACGGGTAGGCGTAGACGGCCTCGACCTTCTTGGCGGCACTCGAAATGGCGGCTTTGATGTCGCCCTGCTTGTTGCCGACGAAGGCATTTTCCGCCGTCAGGCCCTCCTCGAGCCATTTGGCGATGGATTCAGAAGAAACCTTTTCGTTCTCGCCCTTGTCCCATTCGATCGGCAGGGCTTCGAGCGCGGTCTTGGCCTGCCACCAGGTATCGGCCACGACGGCAACCGATTTGTCGTCGACCTGAACGACCTTCTTCACGCCCTTCATGCCGGCGATCTTCGACGCGTCGAAGCTCTTCACCTTGCCGCCGAAGACAGGGCAATCCTTGATGGCGGCGCTCAGCATGCCCGGCATCGTGAAGTCGATCGAATACATCATCTTGCCGACGACCTTGTCGGCAGTATCGAGACGCTTCAGCGGCTTGCCGGCAATTTTCCAGTCCTTCGGATCCTTCAGTGCAGGCTTTTCCGGTACCGGCAACTTGGATGCGGCTTCCGCTATCTTGCCATAGGTGGTCGTGCGGTTGGATGCCTTGTGGGTGATCACGCCAGCCGATGCGGTGCATTCGGCTGCTGGGACCTTCCACTCATTGGCGGCTGCCTGAATGAGCATCAGGCGCGCGGCGGCACCGCCTTCACGCACATATTGATGCGATTCACGGATGGCGCGGCTGCCGCTGGAATTGTAGTTACCCCAGGCGCGTTTGCGCCGGACGTTTTCCGCAGGCGTCGGATATTCGGTCGTGACCTTCGACCAATCGCAATCAAGCTCTTCTGCGATCAGCTGAGCCAGGCCGGTTTGCGAACCCTGACCCATTTCGGCGCGGACGACGCGGATGGCAACGGTGTCATCCGGCTTGATGGCCACCCAGATGCCAAGTTCGTTCGGGGTCAGCCTTTCGCCGAAATGTTCCGCCGGGCCTGCCTGAGCAAAGGCTTCGCCGCCGAATGGGATGCCAAGGGCCAGCCCGCCGCCAACAGCGGCCGAACCGATCACGAAAGCGCGGCGATTGAGTTTCGGTTGGAAATTCATGCGCGCCTCCCTCATGCCTTCGCCGCGGCATGGATGGCCGCGCGGATCTGCTGGAAGGTGCCGCAGCGGCAGATGTTGGTCATCTGCTGGTCGATGTCGGCGTCGGTCGGCTTCGGATTGTTATTGAGCAGCTCCACCGCGGCCATGATCTGGCCGGACTGGCAATAGCCGCATTGCGGCACGTCATTGTCGATCCAGGCCTGCTGGACTTTATGCAGGGTGCCGTTTTGGGCTAGTCCCTCGATGGTGACGACTTTGGCGCCGACCGCACCGCTCACCGTGTATGAGCACGAGCGAGTCGCTACGCCATCAATGTGAACCGTACAAGCACCACATTGTGCAATGCCGCATCCATATTTAGTACCCGTTAGGCCGACATTCTCGCGAATGACCCAAAGCAATGGGGTGTCAGGGTCGACATCGACATCGTGATCTTTGCCATTGATGTTGAGACGAAGCATTTTCCAACCTCTCCAGGTGGTATTTTCTCCGATCGACACACCTGCCGATCAGCGTACAACGCATAATCCGAGTTTTTCCTTGGATTATTTCAAATCAACATTTGATGGCGATTGTTATTCCAGACTCATCAAAATTGATTGAGGTGGTGGTTGCATGGCTGATGGGCTCAGAATGCAATATTGCAGGCCCACACCGGAGATGTGTCACGGTGTCGCTGCGCTGAGGTCCGCCGATCCAAGGTCAACTGAGGGCTAATGCCGTCAGCGCAAAGAGAGCAAATGCCAGACCCGCTGCCTTGCGTAAGGTGACAGCCTCGCGCAGCACGAAGATGCCGAGCAAGGCCGCGACGAGAAAGCCCATCTGGGCGATCGGGACGAGCGCGCTGGCATGACCGAGCGCAAGGCCGCGCAAGAGAAAGAGCGTGGCACAAAGCAATGCAATCGAGGCGGGAATACTATACTGGAATGTAGCCCATGGAACCTGCAACGAGCGTTTGGCCTGAAACACGACAAGCGTCGCCAGGGGCATGAACACAGCGGCCTGAGCGACCATCAGGATTTCCGGGCCGGCGCCCGACCGCAGTCCCACAGTGTGAAAGAAAGTTGCCGTGCCGAATGCGACAGTCGCAATGCCAACCTGAAGCAACGACGTTCGCTGATTCTGTCCCGGTGCGGCTCCTGCTCCGTTGCCGACCAGAAGCCATGTGGCTAGCAGAGCAAAAACGAGGCCAGCCAGTCGCATGACCGTCAGGCGTTCACCAAGCAATGCGATCGACAGCGATACGGTGACAATGAAGTTCAGACGGAAGACAGTGGCATTGGTGCTGACCGACCCTGAGGCGAGGCTGCGGATGAAGAAATAGAAGCCAACGAAGTACAATGCGCCGGCCAGTGAGCCCCAGAGTGCGGCCGGTGTGAAGGCCAGAGTGCCGGTTGCGAGCGCAAAGATGATAACGGCCGGGCAGAACACCCATGCCTGCGCCATCAGAAAATGGTCAGCACGAATGCCGGCAGAGGCCGCCTGTTTGTAGATGAAATCGGAGAAGCCGTAACAGGCCATCGCAAGGACGGCATAGACAATCGGATCTGGCATTTTGGGCTATCAGCCGGCGGGTACTATCGTTGCGACACATGCTGAAGGGGCGATGCCATCCATACGCGTCGATGAAGCTTGAGCCAGAATAGGACGTTCCGACGACGATGGCCACAGCACACCAC
>JAEXXW010000221.1 GCA_023405565.1 Pseudomonadota bacterium | reverse complement strand
GGGCTGGTCGTTGCGCGCTGTCGATCAGTCACCCAACAAAGTCACGGCGATTTTCACCAATGGCCAAAGCGTGTCGGCCGATGTGCTGATCGGTGCCGACGGCATCCGCTCGACCGTACGCGGCCTTTGCGCGCCGCATGCGCTGCCTCTCTATGCCGGCTATGTTGCCTGGCGTGCTTTGATTGCCGAGAGTGCGATGCCGCGCGATGTTCATCGCGACATCTTTCCGGTGATGGCGTTTTGCTTGCCACGGGGCGAGCAGATGCTTGGCTATCCGGTGGCCGGTACCGATAATGATCTGCGGCCGGGGCATCTGCGCTACAACATAATCTGGTACCGGCCGGCCGATGAGGAAACTGAACTCGTCTCGCTACTGACGGACGAGAATGGCGTGTCGCATTCCTTATCGATCCCGCCGCCGCTGATCAGCCGCGCCTCGATTGCTGCAATGCGTGCGGCCGCGCATCGCGTGCTGGCACCACAATTTGCGCAGGCCGTTGATCTCGTTGACCAACCGTTGCTGCAGCCGATCTTCGACCTGCAATCGAAGCGCATTGCCTTCGGCCGCATCGCCATCATCGGCGATGCCGCATTCGTGGCGCGGCCGCATGTCGGCGGCGGTGTGGCCAAGGCCGCAGGCGACGCAGAGGCGCTTGTGAACGCCTTGCAGACGAATGCCGACGTGCCGTCAGCGTTGTCGCAATTCGAAGCGGCGCGGCTGCCGACCGGTCGGCAGATGGTCGATCGCGCAAGGCATCTCGGCGCCTATTTGCAGGCGCATCAAAGCTCGGAAGAAGCGGCGCTTTCGGCGCGCCATTCGATTCCCGAAGCGGTGCTGGCGGAAACCGCGACGCTGGATTTTCTGTATGCGTGAGATGCGCTGTCATGGCCGGGCATAGCCGTCGAGGACGGCGTCATTGACGCCTTTTGTCCCGGCCATCCACGTCTTTAGTGCCGCGAGAAGTCGTGGATGCCCGGCACAAGGCCGGGCATGACGAGCGGATACAGCGTGTGTGTTACTTCCGCTTCTTTGCCTTGCCCTTCTTCTTCCGCTTCACGCCGGCCATCTTTTCCAGCACGCCGCAGACGGCGCCGGTGTCCTGCTCGGCATAGCCGGTCGAAAGGGTCGAGGCGTAGATGGGCAATGTGGCGCTGAAGAGCGGTGTCGGCACGCCGAGCTTGTTGGCGTATTCGCCGATCACGCTCATGTCCTTCTGCCAGACATAATTCTTCATTGTCGCTTCGGAATAATCGCCCTTGGCCATCATCGGGCCGCGGATTTCCAGCATGCGTGAATTGCCGGCGCCGACGGTCGCGAATTTCAGGATCTGCTCCGGATCGAGGCCGGCCTTCATGCCGAGCACCATGGCCTCGGCGGCGGCGACGTTGTGGATCGCGACCAGCAGGTTCGCGACATATTTCATCTTGCTGCCATTGCCGAATTCGCCGAGATCGTAGGTCTGGCGCGAGAAGCCGGCGAAGATCGGCTCGACCTTCTTGATCGCTTTGCTGTCGCCGCTGGCATAGACGACAAGATCCTTCACCGCTGCCTGCGCGCCGGTGCCGCTCATCGGGCAATCCAGCGTTGTGTGACCAGCCTTGCGCAAGGCCTTTTCGGCCGCGAGCTTGTCATCCAGCGTGAAGGTGGACGCCTCGACAATGATATGCGGCGACGCCTTGGCATCGACGATGTCCTGCACCACGGCCTGCAGCGCCTTTGCGCTCGGCAGGCTGGTGATGATCACGGGCGCATCGTCCAGCAGCTCTTTCACATCATGGTAGATAGCGACGCCGGCTTTTTTCATCGCCTTCTGCCGGGCCGGGTCGGTATCGATGCCCATGACGGTCCAGCCGTCAGCCACGAGGTTGCGCGCAAATGCGCCGCCCATGATGCCGAGGCCGATGATACCGACCTTGCCCTTGGATGTCTTCGCCACGTTATCTCTCCGTTCTATGCCCGGCTTGTTATGCTCAGCTTGGCCGCGGAGCTCCGTTATTATATGGCTTCGTGCGTGGGCAAAAGTCCCGCCCTGACAGAGAGGTATTGAATGCGGCCGCGCGTCTACGTCACACAGCCCATCGCCGAAAGCGCTTTGCTGCGGCTGCGAGAGATTGCCGAGGTCGAGGCCAATCACGATTCGAGCCGCATCGTCGCGCGTTCGAAGCTGATCGATGCGGCCAAGCGGAGCGATATCATCCTGGCGTTACTGCACGACACCATCGACCGTGATGTGCTGGCCGCCAATCCCAACCTCAAGGCCATCGCCTCGATGACGATCACGCCGGACCGCATCGATGTGGCCGAGGCGACCAAGCGCAAGATCATGGTCACCAATATCCCGGCGGTGGTGACGGATGCGACCGCCGATCTCGCGTTCGGCCTGTTGCTTTCGGTGGCGCGGAGGATCGCCGAGGGCGATCGCGTCGTCCGCTCCGGTGTGTTTCCCGGCTCGCAGTCCAACCATCTCGTCGGTACCGGCGTGACCGGCAAGACGCTCGGCCTTGTCGGCTTCGGCCGTATCGGTCAGGCGATGGCGCGGCGTGCGCGCGGTTTCGATATGCGGGTGATCTATACCGACCCGCGCGGCTTTCCCGATCCGGAAGTTCAGGCACTGGGTACGCAGGTCAGCCTGGAAGAGGTGCTGGGGCAGGCGGACTTCATCTCGCTGCATCCGGCGCTGAATGACGAGACACAGCATATGATCGGCCCGCGCCAGTTCGCGCTGATGAAACGCACCGCGTTCCTGATCAACACATCGCGTGGTCCGGTGATAGATGATGAGGCCTTGATCAAGGCGTTGCAGGAAGGGCGCATCGCCGGCGCGGGGCTCGATGTCTATACCAATGAGCCGAAGATCGAGCGCGCGCTGTTGACCATGAACAATGTCGTGCTGACGCCGCATCTCGGCAGCGCCGTGCGGGAATTGCGCGAGAACATGGCCAATATTGTCGTCGATAATATTGTGGCAATTGCCGAAGGCCGCGTGCCGCCGAATATTATCAATAAGGAAGTGTTGGAGGCGGCAGTCTAGCCGTCATTGCCGGGCTTGACCCGGCCATCCATCCATTTCGCGAAACGATGGATCACCGGGTCACGCGCTTTCAGCGCGGCCCGGTGATGACACATCTATCTGCCGTCCGGCCGCCATCGATCGCAAGCGACGAAGCCGTCATCAGCGCCGACGCGGGGGAGGGACAAGATTCACTTGATCGCCTGTGGGTTGATTGGCGAGCCGGTGCCGCCGGTGATGATCAGCGGCGGGCCGGAGAAGAAGAATTCGTAGATGCCGTCATTCTCGCAGTCCTGCGCGAGCTCCTTGAGATAGAATATCTCGCCCATGCACAGGCCCATGGCCGGGATCACCACCCAGTGCCACGGCTGGTTGGCTTCCGTCGTTTCATTCGGCCGCACTTCGCAGCCCCAGGTGTCCATGCAGAGCGCGGCGATCTGCTTGTCCTGACACCAGTAGCAATTCTCGAACATCACGCCCGGCGCATCGCCACCGGCATAGCCGCCCCATACGCCTTCCGACAGGCAACGTTCCATCTGGCCGGTGCGCACATGCACGAAATCGCCCTTGCGGATTTCGACATTCTGCGCGCGTGCGCACTTGTTCAACTCTTCGTTCGAAATGCCTTCGCCATCCTTCAGCCACGGCACGCCGCGGAAGCGTGCGATGTCGAGAAGGACGCCTCTGCCGATCATCTTGTTCCTGGAATGCTCGATGCCGAGCACGCCGAGGCCGCGCGAGTCGATCAGCTTCGCATCGTGGCCGTTGTAAGCCTTGTCCTCGTAGAAGATGTGGCCGAGCGCATCCCAGTGCGTTGCACCCTGCACGCAGAGGTTCAGCGTGTCGTCGGCGTAGCGGATCTTGTTCCAGTCCTGCTGGCCGGCAACGGCATCGGTACCGGTCGCGAGCATCTGGTGAATGGGATTGAAGCGGCCGCCGAACAATCCGGTCTGCGGGCCTTCACGATCAAGCGGAATACCAAGCGCGAACACCTTGCCGGCGCGAATCAATTTTGAAGCGTTGACGATGTCTTCCGGCGTTACATGGTTGAGCGTGCCGATCTGGTCGTCCTTGCCCCAGCGGCCCCAGTTGGACAGTTTTTTCGAGGCTTCCTCGATAGCATCGAGGCCCACCTTGATATTCATCGACACGTTGTTTCCTCCACCGCATTGTCATTATGGCTCTTCCCATGACGGGCGGCCGTGCGGATTGTGGAACAACGCTGAGCGGTTCGTCTACGGGCGATTGGGGAGAATGTCGGTCTTTTTCGACAATGTGGAATACCATCGGGTGCTCAGGGTTTGATGTCAGCGAGATTGCAATCATTTCGGGAGGAGCGAAATGCGTCTGCGTGCGGCAACAATGATCGGTGTTGTGACGATGGCGACTGTTCTGGCGCCGGCACCTGTTCGCGCGGCGTCGATCGTCGAGGAATGGGACAGTGTGAAAGCGCCCGCGGCGCCCGCGCTGAAGCCGGTGACGGTCGATCCCAAGACCACGGCGCTACTGATGCTGGATTTCATGAACCAGAATTGCGGCAAGAGGCCGCGCTGCGTGGAATCGATCCCGGCGATGAAGAAGCTGCTGGATGCGGCACGCGCGGCAAAGGTGCCGGTGGTCTACAGCTTCATCGCCAACACCACGGCCGCGGATGTGATGAAAGATGTCGCGCCGATCGATGGCGAGCCGTCGGTCACATCGGGTCCGAATAAGTTCCTGCGCACCGATCTCGACAAGATCCTGAAGGACAAGGGTGTCCAGACGGTGATCGTGGTCGGCACGGCGGCCAATGGCGCGGTGATGAACACGGCCGCGCATGCAGCGCTCACGGGTTACAACGTCATCATTCCGGTCGATGGCGTCAGCGGCGATCCCTATACCGAGCAATATACGGTGTGGCACATGGTCAATGCGCCCGGCGTGTCGGCGAAGTCGACGTTGACGAAGAGTGATATAATTAAGTTCTAGGTCTCCACCTCTCCCCGCTAAAGCGGGGAGAGGGAAAGTAAGAGTCAAACCTTCCCCAAGGCCTTCAGCACGCGCCCGGGCGTGAACGGCATTTCCGTCATCGGCGCAGCGCCAAGCGGACGCAACGCGTCGTTGATCGCATTCATCACGCAGGCGGGTGCGCCGGCGGTGCCGGCTTCGCCCGCGCCCTTGGCGCCGAGTTCGGAATCCGCCGTCGGCGAGACGACATGGCCGATTTCCATGTCCGGCATTTCCATCGCCATCGGCACGAGATAATCGGCCATGTTGCCATTCAGCATCTGGCCGCGCTCGTCATAAAGACAATGCTCGAACAGCGCGCCGCCAAGCCCCTGCACGATGCCGCCGCGGATCTGTTCATCCACAAGTTGCGGATTGATCACCGTGCCGCAATCCTCCACGCACCAGTGTTTCAAGAGCTTGATAAAACCTGTGTCGGTATCGACCTCGAGATAGGAGGCTTGGATGCCGTTGGTGAAGGAGAAAGGCCACGCCCGCGGCACATAATGACGTGTCGCCACGAGTTCGGCCTGGAAGCCGGGCGGCAGCGTGTCAGGGCGGAAATAGCAGATGCGTGCGACTTCGCTGAGTGTGATGCGCTCCTTGCTCGTACCCTTGTCGACCACGATGCCATTGTCGATGTCGAGGTCGCTGGGCTTGGCCTGCAGGATCGAGGCGGCGGCGGCGAGGACATTGTCGCGGAGGGCCTTGCCGGCCTGCCACGCTGCCTCGCCGCCGATGCCCGCGGCCCGGGATGCCCAGGTTCCGCCGCCGTAAGGAGTGTTGTCGGTGTCGCCCATGATGACGCGCACCTTGTCGAGTGACACGCCGAAGGATGACGCGACACATTGTGCGATCACCGCTTCCGCGCCCTGGCCCTGTTCGGACACGCCGGTATGACAGAAGATCGCGCCGGTGGCGTCGAGCTTCACTGTCGCGCCGTCCTGCGCCGAGATGCGTGCACCGCCAACGCCATAGAACGCCGCGCTCGGATTGGTGACTTCGATGAAGGATGCAAAGCCGATACCGCGATAAATGCCTTTCGCGCGCGCCGCAGCCTGATCGGCCCGCAGCGCTTGGTAATCCATCATCTTGAGAATCTTGTCGGTCGAGGCGTGATGCGACAGCTTCTCGAACTTGATGCCGGACGCGGCGGTCGCCGGATAAGCGTCATCGGCATAGAGGTTCTTCTTGCGCACCTCGACCGGGTCCATACCGATCTTGGCTGCGGCGAGATCGACGAGCCCCTCGGTGACCGCGGTCGCGATGGGATGGCCGACCGCGCGGTACTGGCACATCACGTTTTTGTTCTGGAACACCACACGCGCGCGCGCCCGATAATTCGGGCAGGCGTAAGGACCGCCGGTGAGATTGACCACCTGATTGGCCTCGATGCCGCTGGTGCGCGGATAGACCGAATAGGGGCCGATGCCGGTGAGATCGTCGATCTCGAAGGCGGTGATGGTGCCGTCCTTGTTGATGCCGATCTTTCCCTTCACGCGATGATCGCGCGCATGAATGTCGGTGACGAAGCTTTCGAGGCGATCGGCGACGAACTTGATCGGCCGCTTGAGCAGCTTCGACAGGGCGACCACGGCCATTTCATCGGCATAGGTATGCACCTTGATGCCGAACGAGCCGCCGACATCCTTGGTGACGACGCGCACCTGATGCTCTTCGAGGCCGAGATGCTTGGCGAACAGGTTCTGCATCATGTGCGGCGCCTGTGTACCTTGATAGACGGTGAGGCGCTGGTCGCCGGTGTTCCAGTCGGCGACGATCGAGCGCGGTTCGTTGGTGACGCCGGTGTGTCGGCCGAAGATGAAAGTGGTCTCCACCACGGCATCGGACTGCGCGAACGCCTTGTCGACTTCGCCGACGTCGAGGCTGCGCTCGAAGGTGAGATTGTCGCCGAGATCGGGATGAATCACCGGCGTTGACGCATCGAGTGCGGTCTCGGCATCGGTGACAGGCGTCAGTTCCTCATAGTCGACCTGGATCAGCTCGCAGGCATCCTCAGCCTCGGCGCGTGAGCGCGCGACCACGGCGCAGACCGCTTCGCCCTGCCAGCAGGCACGATCGACCGCGATGGCATATTGCGGTGCCGACTTGATGCCTTTGAGATGGGTCAGCACACCGACCCATGGCGTGATGAGCTTGGCGAGTTCAGCGCCGGTGACGATGGCAATGACGCCGCGCGCCGTCTCTGCCGCGCTCTTGTCGATGTGTTTGATGCGGGCATGCGCGAAAGGCGAACGCACATAGGCGACATGCGCCATCCGCGGCAGCACGACATCGCTGACATATTGCGCGCGCCCCTGTGTGAGACGCTGCAGGTTCGGACGTGGCACGGCGCGGCCGATATAGGAATTCGGGCGGTCCAGTGCGGTGAGCGGCGAGGGGAGATCGCTGACGATTTTCATGGTCATTTCCCCGCGCGCGCCTGCGCAACCGATTCCACCGCATCGACGATAGCGTGATAGCCGGTGCAGCGGCAGTAATTACCGGAGATGTGCTCGCGGATATCGTCTCGGGTCGGCACCTCGCCGCCATTTTTCGTTTGTGAAAGCAATTCCTGCGCCGTCAGCAACATGCCGGGTGTGCAGAAGCCGCATTGTAGCGCATTGCGCTTCTCGAACGCTTCCTGCAGGTCGGTGATCTCTCCGGTATCCGACACGCCTTCGATGGTTTCCACAACCGCGCCGTCGCATTGCACGGCGAGCATCAGGCAGCCGCGCACGATCTCGCCGTTGACGCGGACCGTGCAGGCGCCGCAGACGCCATGCTCGCAACCGACGTGACTGCCGGTCAGCGTCAGATCATCGCGCAGGAAATCGACCAGCGACTTGCGGCCCTCGACGTGGCCGTCGATGCGCTCGCCATTGATGGTGAGCGTGATATCGTAATGCTGGC
>JAEXXW010000102.1 GCA_023405565.1 Pseudomonadota bacterium | reverse complement strand
ACGTCAACACAAGGAGATTACGATGCGCTCACATGTCACTGCAACAGTTGCTGCCCGTCCGCACGCGTCATACGGCGCGCCCATGTCCGGCCTACGAGGAACGTCAACGATCCGCGTGGCCGCTTATTTTCGCCGAGCTGTCGCGTATGGCAGGACGCTTGCCGCAAGCCTGTATTGCCTGTTTCACCGGGCCATCATCGAGCATGAAACCCGCAACGCCCTCAACGCTTTGCCGGACAGGTTGCTCAAGGATGTCGGCATTCATCGCAGTGAAATCGATTTCGTCGCCAGCACGATTGCATCGCGCACCTGCGATGACACGCGTACACCGCAGGATGATCCTGACGATGACGCGAGCCGGCAAGCGTCAACGGAACGTCACGCTGGCAATGACAACGTCGTCCAACGCTTCGTGCGTGAAGCAGCCTGTGTTGCAGTCCTGCTGGCCACAAGCGTCGCCTTGGTGTTTTCCAGCGCAAGCACCGCTCATGCGCAGGACGCGCAGATCAAGCGCGGCAAATATCTTGTCACGTTGGGTGGCTGCAACGACTGTCACACGCCCGGATATTTCTTCGGCAAGCCCGATATGGCGCGCTTCCTCGGCGGCTCGGAAGTTGGTTTCGAGATTCCCGGTCTCGGCGTCTTCCACGGCCCGAACCTGACGCCGGATCCGGAGACCGGCCTGGGCACGTGGTCGCCGGAGCAGATCGCCACCGCGATCACCGCCGGCAAACGTCCCGATGGACGCATGCTCTCGCCGATCATGCCTTGGCATGCCTTTGCCAGCCTGACGCAACAGGATGTGCGGGCCATTGCGGCCTTTCTCAAAAGCCTGCCGCCGGTGAAAAACAAGGTGCCGGGCCCGTTCGGACCAAATGAAACGCCGACCTCTTTCATCATGAAGATCGTGCCGCCGCAGGCCGCGGAGACCGACGGCGCCGCAACCGACTAGTCGGGCGCTCCGGGCGCTTCCAGAATTTGGAGAATCGTCATGACTGCCCTCGCGCATTCGGACATGAATTCGCTTGAGCCGACAGCCATCGTCAGCCCTCCGCTGCCGCGCTTCTGTGACCCGGTCGCGGCCATGAGCCGGATTGTGGGACAGCCCCCCTTGCTTGCACCGGACCCAGGGCCGGATGGCGTGCGCCTGACGCCGCGATGGCGGCACGAGGCGATGAAAGGTTCACTGCCGGCATTATCGGATCACGTGCTGATCACTTACTATGCTGCGTCGAGGGATCTGCATTGGCGCTCGGGAGACAAACGAATCGTCTCACGTGCTCAATTCGATTCGATCAGCGTGATCCCGCGAGGCCACGACGGCTCGTGGGATATCGCCGGTCCTCTCGAAGTGTCTCACATCTACCTGACCGATGCGCGGCTCCAATCCTGCGCCGATGCGATCACGAACGGAAAACAGGTCAGGCTGATCGATCGGGCCGGCTTTGCCGATCCGGTTGCCGCCGGTCTGATGCGGATGCTCAGCAGGGAAAGCGCGCCGGACATTCAAAGTGCGCGCCTGTTTATGGATTATGCTGTCGATCTTCTCTGTGTGCAGCTTGTCAGAGCGCACTCATCCATCGGCACGATTTCGGCCGCAACGAAACGCAGGGGGCTCGCAGATTGGCAGGTCAAGCGCGTGACAAACTTCATGCGTGACGGACTCGCTCGAAGCATCAGCCTTGGAGAACTTGCCAGTCTGGTCAATCTGAGCCGCTATCATTTCTGCACGTCATTCCGGCTTGCCACCGGACAGACACCACATGAACGTCTCACGCATTTGCGGATCGACAAGGCGCGCGAAAGGCTGGTTGCGTCGTCAGCCAGCATTACCGAGATCGCCTTTGAAGTCGGCTACGAAACGCCATCTGCATTCACCGCGAGCTTCCGTAAGCTCACGGCAATGACACCATCGGACTATCGCCGTGAATTCGGCCGCGTATTGGCGGCCTGAACACTTAGCGAAGTGAACAACGTCATCGTCGCAATATCGCGACAGATGCCAAAACATCCGGACGGCGACGAAGCGGGAAGACAAATAGGTTCACGAATATCGACGACATCCCGTCATCGACCAACCCAGATGGAGACTATCATGATCACCAAGTTCAAGGCCGTGTTTGCCGCTTTCGTCGTGTTCGCGCTCGCTGCGAGCGTCGTCACCAACGCCAATGCCTCGACTTCGCGTTACGAACTGGAATCGCAGATTCACGGCAATGGCCGCTAATGAATAAGACAATGCCGGCCGCTTCGGGCGGCCGGCATAATCATGCGGGCGCACACGCTATCGCTCGTCTTCTGCGCATCACCAATGCAGTTCCTGATCAATGCAGCGCTTGGCCGTCGTGATGATGATCGCACCGCCTCCCGCGATGCGCCCGTTAGGCATTGGCCACCACGGACACGATGGCCAAATTTATACGGCATAAAATACGGTTGAGTGTGCTAGATATACAACTCAGCATGTATATTTCACACGCATTCATAGAATGATCTGGTAGGAAATCGGCTTCCGTGCAATTTTCAGATTGCTGAATCTTGCTCGGGGGATCGGAAATGCTCAAGAAAACACTTGTTGCTTTGGCGGCAGTTATCGGGGGCACTCTTGCCGTAAACGCAGCAGACTTGCGGCCGGTCTATAAGGCGCCGCCCGCTCCGGCCCCGGTCGCTTACAACTGGTCAGGTTTCTACATCGGCGGAAACGTTGGTTTCGGGTGGGCCGAAAGTAAAGCGAGCCGGTTCGCAGTAAACGGAATGGTCGTGCCGCCGACACCGCCGATTGATCCGACATTCGACAGAGACGGTTGGTTCGGAGGCGGACAAATCGGCTGGAACTGGCAGGCGGCGGGTTCTCCATGGGTTTGGGGCATTGAGGCTGACCTCCAAGGTGCCGACATCAGCGGTTCGGCGACCGTGGGTGGGATTACCGGCACCGCGGACATCGACATGTTCGCCACGGTTCGCGGTCGGCTCGGTTATGCTTGGGACCGCGTGATGGTGTATGGCACCGGCGGTGCTGCTTGGGCGCGGAATGAACTCACACTGAGCGGCTTCGGTGCGAGCATGTCGGAGGATCGTACTCACACAGGTTGGGTTGTTGGCGGCGGTGTCGAGTGGGCACTGCTCGATAACTGGACTGCGAAGATCGAGTACCAGTTCCTGTCGTTCGACAGCGAGCGGTTTTTCCGACAGCTTCCTGCAGGTGGCATCGATTTCGATACAGACATCCACACCGTTCGGATCGGTTTGAACTATCGGTTTGGCGGCGGCTACGGCAAGACGCCCGTCGTTGCCAAGTACTGAGTGATGACTGTTAAGTTCTAGGATAACGCACAACTCAAGGCCCCGGCATTGCCCGGGGCCTTTTTTGATTCCACACACTACGCAGCATATCCGCGCATCGAGGATGATCAGTTCATTCAGCCCCGCATGTCGCTGACTCTCTGCAAGCGACTTGCTTCGACCGGTCATTCCGGAGCGTCGCAGAACAACGCTGCCAGATCTCAGCCGGGAATCGTTGCGATCCGGCCCCTCCGCATAATGCTCGCGGCAGAGCATGCCGGCTTCTGCGAGTGTGACAGGGTCCGCAGATCGCGATTATCTAGGAATTTTTTCATGTGGAACGAGGCCGCAGGCCTGGCTCTTTCTGATGATTTTTCAGCCAGATCGTCCTCTCGCGACGCGCCATTTCCTTGACTCTGTGGACCAATCCCCCCATAAACCGCCGCAACGGCAGGGCCCTTCGTGGGCCCTTTTCGTGCTTTCGGGCGCGTGGCCGGACACCCTTTGCACAGCAAAGACCTAAGACTGAAAGAAGCCGGTCCGGCCCGTCCGAGCACCGGAGTCACGAACACAAGGGAAAAACGATGTTCGCAGTCATCAAGACCGGCGGCCTGCAATACACGGTTGCCGAAGACCAGACCGTCCGGGTCGGCCGCATCGAAGGCGAACCGGGCCAGATCATCCAGATCGGCGACGTGCTGATGCTGGGCGGCGACAAGCCGGAACTCGGCCTGCCGCTCGTTTCGGGCGCCTCGGTGGCGGTCGAGATCGTCGAACAGAGCCGCGGCCCGAAGGTCATCGCCTTCAAGAAGCGCCGCCGCAAGAATTCACGCCGCAAGCGTGGCCATCGGCAGGACTATACCGTGGTCCGGATCAGCGAGATCCTGACGGGCGGTGCCAAGCCGAGCAAGGCCGCCAAGGGCAAGCCGGAACGCAAGGCGAAAGCCAAGCCGGCCGAGAGCGAAGCCGCCGCGTCCTGATCGGGACCGGCTGGCCGATAGAAAAGTTGAGATGATTCCCCAGCGGAATCGGGTTATACATCTTTCGAACGAAGGATTTTGAGCCATGGCTCACAAAAAAGCAGGCGGTTCATCCCGTAACGGCCGCGACTCGATGGGTCGCCGCCTCGGCGTCAAGCTGTTCGGCGGCCAGGTCGCCATTCCAGGCAATATCATTGCGCGCCAGCGCGGCACTGTTTGGCATCCGGGCCTCAACGTCGGCATCGGCAAGGACCATACGCTGTTCGCCCTTACGGCCGGACGCGTCGAATTCAAAACCAAAGGCAAAGGCCGCACGTACGTCTCGGTAGTACCGATGGCGGAGGCTGCGGCAGCAGAGTAGACGGCGAATTCTCACATGAGGTCGCCGGTTCACAAGTCGAACCCGGCGGCCCCATCAGGGCTCCAAACGCGAGGGGGAGACGGGTGAACCGTCTCCCCCTCGCGTTTTTTTCAAAGGAGCCTGACCATGACCTGCCTGGAACTGCGGACCCAAAGCTACAGAGAGGACAGTATCCCCGTCCTCGAGACCGAACGGCTGATTCTGCGCGCGCCGAAACTCGTGGACGCTAAGCATGTGGCCGCACTCGCTAATGACAAACGTATCGCGGAAAATACGCGACGTATCCCGCACCCTTATGCACATTCCGATGCCGAGGACTTCATCGCCGCGTCGAACTTGCCAAAGGGTGAAATTAATTTCCTCATCACCCTGCAGGACGGTATGCCGATCGGCGCATGCGGCATTGCAGCAAGCGACGATATGGTCCCCGAGATCGGCTATTGGCTCGGCGTGAAGTATTGGAGTCAGGGTTACGGCACCGAGGCCGTACGCGCGATGATCGACTTCGCCTTCACCGAGCTTGACCATGAAGCGCTCCAGGCCGGTGCGCGCGTGACCAATCCGCCATCACGTCGCATTTTAGAAAAATGCGGCTTCCAATGGACCGGCGTCGGCTTGTGCCGCATCCGCGCGCTCAACTCGTCCGCGCCCATCGATCGCTTCCGGCTCGACCGCGGTCTTTGGACATCCCTGCGCGGCTGGCGCGACGCCCGGCGCGTGTCGTAGGGCAACGCTGAAAGTGCGGCGGGGCGGCGGGGCCGCCCCGTTCCAATGAAGGGTGGAAATTTTCCCTTTTTCGAGGTAAGAAGTCGGTTGCCTACGAGATGTCTGCTGGACGGCTCGTGTCGGCGATATCTCGTTTTAAGGGGAATACAGTGGCTACAGGTACGGTTAAGTGGGTCAACGCGACCAAGGGTTATGGCTTCATCCAGCCTGGTGGTGGCGGCAAGGATGTGTTCGTCCACATCTCGGCAGTGCAGCGCGCAGGCCTCACGGGTCTGAACGAAGGCCAGCAGATCGAGTATGAAATCGTGTCCAATCGTGGACGCGAGTCGGCTGAGAATCTGAAGGTTCGCTAACGACTTGGAGCAATCGAAAGATTGCTCTGACGGAAATAAGAAGTACGAAGCCCGGCCTGCGAGCCGGGCTTTTTGTTTGTGATCGAACCGCTTTACGGCGATGCATTCAGGCGACCGCACGTTGCGGCAGACAGGCTTCGGCAATCGCCGCAACATGTCGATGGTCGGTGCCGCAGCATCCCCCCATGATGTTGAAATGCGTGCCGAGCGCCTCGCGCAGCCGCACATAGCGGCGGCCGAGATCGACAGGATCGCCAATGTCGAGATCGGGTGAGTTGTCGAGTTCCGCATGACTGCGCATCGACGAATTCGCCCTGATACCGCGCAGACGTGTCACCCACGCTTCGTTGTTCGCAAGCGTGTCCGCGAAATGCGCGGGATGCGCGCAATTGATCATGTAATAGGCCGGCGCACCGTGTGTTTCATGATCGGTCTTTTCGATCGCGTCGCGCATCGTCTCTCCGCTCGGCAGACGGCCATCCGTTTCCGTCGTAAACGAAATCACCACCGGCATGCCGACCGATACGCCCGCCCGCACGACGCCGATCGCTTCACCGGAATGCGTCATCGTGAACGCGCTGATGAGATCGGCTTCGGTGTCGGCAAAGATCTCGGCCTGGAACGTGTGATAGCGCTGTGCTTCGTCGGTGGTCATCTGTTGTTGGGGGAAATAGCCATCGCCGCGCGGGCCAATATTGCCGCTGATGGGCATCGGGCTTTGTGGTGTTTCGAACTCGTCACGCAATGCCGTCATCAGGGCGATGCTGGCGCGATTGAGTTTGGTGAGTTCGCTGAAGGAATAACCGAGCTTCGCACCCCAATCCGGGCTTGCACGCCATGTCGCGCTTTCAAGCAAGAAGCCGGCATTCTGCGCCAGCGCGATGCCGATGTGACGAACGTAATAATCGCGCAGGCGCTCTTCACCGGTGGCCGTCGCATGGAGTGTGAAGGCCGCGTTCAGCGGCAGATCAACGCCGTCATGGAAAATCAGCGTGGTCTCAAGGCCGCTGTCGGTCAGAAACGGGTAACCAGTCAATTGCGGCAGCAGCGAACGGTATTTCGCCATGGTCTGATCCCTTCAAATGCAATCGAAATCGGAAAACGGCGAACGCGTCTTCGCGCGATGCCGGACGGACCCGTTGGTCGGCGCGGACACTAGCGAAGTTCGCGCCACGGCCTAGCAGGATCGCGGTACAGCAGCCGTGACAACACGAAATCCGATTGAAGATCAGCGGCTTGATGCCAGGAGCCGGTCCGTCGCCTGCGTCATCATGCGCTCATAGAGGTCGGGCAACTGGACCTGTGGTACACTTGATTATGCTTGAGAAAGCCCCGATCCGCAGCGGCAAGGATACGCGCGAGAAGCTGCTCGCGCTGGCGGAAGAGTCCGTTCTTGCGAAAGGCTTTGCCGGCACGTCGATCGAGGAGTTGATCGCCGCCGCTGGCATCACCAAGAGCGGCTTCTTCTACCACTTCAAGGACAAGGGCGATCTCGCCAAGGCGCTGCTGCTGCGCTACCTTGAGCATGACCAACGGGTGCTCGACGAACTGTTCCGACGCGGCGACGAGCTGAACGAAGATCCGCTGCACGGATTTCTCGTTGGGCTCAAGCTGTTCGCCGAGATGATGGCGAACATGACCGAGGTGCATCCCGGTTGCTTAGCCGCGTCGTTCGTCTATCAGGACCAGCTCTTCAATCGCGATGTGCGCGACCTCAATGCCGAAGGCATCCTGCGCTGGCGGCGACGCTTTCGGGAACGCTTTGACCTGATCGCGCAAAAATATCCGCCGCGCGATGACGTCGATCTCGATGCGCTCGCTGATATGGCGGCGACACTCATCGAAGGCGCGCTGATCTTGTCACGCGCCTTGCGCGATCCGATGATCCCGCCGAAGCAGGTGCTGCTGTATCGGGATTTTGTAAGGTGCGTGTTTTTGAGGGATTGAGAGCAAAGCTCACTTGTCGTCATGCGCGGGCATAGTCGCCAAAGACGGCGTCGTTGACGAACCGCGCATCCATCCTCTTCGTTGGATGGATTGCCGGGTCAAGCCCGGCAATGACCGTTAGTGATGCGAATGTCCGCCGCCCGAGGCACCGCCTGACGGTGCGCCACCCCCGATCGGGCCGACGCGATATTCGACATCGACCTTGCCGGCCTTCTCGAACACTAGCGTGCCTTTCACGGTCTCACCCTGCTTGAGGCCGTTCTTCAGTTCCTGGAACATCAGGTGATAGCCGCCGGGCTTCAGTTCGACGGTTTCACCCGGCTTGATCTCCAGGCCTTTTGGCAATTCGCGCATCTTCATCACGCCGCCATCCATCGTCATTTCGTGTACCTCGAAGC
>JAEXXW010000189.1 GCA_023405565.1 Pseudomonadota bacterium | reverse complement strand
GCGTGGGAACAGGCCGAAGTCGCCTC
The DNA here is from genome assembly GCA_023405565.1 of Pseudomonadota bacterium. Taxonomy (GTDB): domain Bacteria; phylum Pseudomonadota; class Alphaproteobacteria; order Rhizobiales; family Xanthobacteraceae; genus Pseudorhodoplanes. The sequence continues at coordinate 4,432 of JAEXXW010000189.1, read as the reverse complement.
GCTCTTCCTGCGCGAGGTTGGCACGCCCAAGGCGGTGATTGTCGGCCTCGACACGGTCTGGTGCGACCAGAATGCCGACAAGAACCGGATCACGCCGCGCGGCTTTCCCGAATGGCTGTATGACGACAGCCGGGCAAACGACTACCCCTATCTGCTGAACTTCGGCACGCTTCAGATCGCGGCCCGGATGGTCGGCAACAAGCTCGGCCTCTACCACGAGCGCATCCGCAATGATGGCTTTGGCGTGTTCGTCCCGCCGGATCACGAATATGACGCCAAGCGCGCGCAATCGCATATCTGGGCGGGGGGCCGACGAAACCGGACCCCAATCGTTCCGTCGGTGGCCCTGACAGAGGGTGAACGCGCCGCCCTGAGATTCCCCGCTCTCGACTGGCTGGAAACCCTGCTCGCCAGGCTGCCGTCATCGAGCGAGAAAATTCTCGTCTTCATGCCGGTTCATGTCGCAGCGCAACCTGCGCCGGGCAGCCATGGAGCGGCCATTGAAGTGGAGTGCAAGCGGCGCGTCAGCGATCTCGGCAGCAAAAACAGAGCCGTCGTCGCGGACTGGCGAATCCCGTCCGCCCTGACGACGAATGATTCCCACTATTGGGACCCGCTTCACTACCGCCTGCCGATCGCCAATGACATCGCCCGGGACATCGGCGGCCCCATTCGCAAGGAAAAGGCGGCAAGCAATGGCCTCTACCGGCTTTTGGGGCGCGAATGACGGATACCGCGATTTGCGAACCATCTTGCGGACCGGCATGTGGACCGTCTTGCAAAAACCCGACCCATCAGGCATATCGATGATGCGGCGGGCCGGACGGTCCGCCGCAGGCGTTAGGAGTGTAGCTCAACTGGCTAGAGCACCGGTCTCCAAAACCGGGGGTTGGGGGTTCGAGTCCCTCCACTCCTGCCATCGCCCCGGCTCAGCACTTGATTTTGAGGCGTGGGTCACCTTCGGGTGGACGACTTCAATTTGTTCTCACTCCATTCCCATCAAAGATGCCGTCCTGCAGAGGCGACTGGTCTTGTTCGGCACATAGCCGCTAAGAGACCCAGCGACCGCACAATCTGTCGGCTGGCAAGAGTAGAATGGATCTGCACTCATAGCGACGACGGAGAAGCAGGCGGACCTCGATCCCGTCGGTCAATCCAGCCCGTTCACGGCCAGGTCTTGCTCAGCGTTCGGCGATCGCGAGAAGGCTCAAATGAAATTTGGTGCCGTTTATGGCTCTCGGCGAAATGCGGCCGAATTCAATCCGGCTATAGTGCCGTTTGAGCGCAGCCCTCAATGATCTTTCAGTGAAGAAATTTACGTGCGTTGACTCAAGCAGATGCCACGGAACGACGCCGTGTTGGGACAGCAACGGTATTGTCATCATGTCGGGCACAGAGATCACAAGTCGTCGCGCTACCCTGCTCAGCTCCGACAGGGCCTTTTCATAATCCTCGACATGCTCCAGCACCTCAAATGCTGTTGCCGTCTCAAACTGATCATCTGTGTAAGGCAGGTTGCCGCCTTCATAGAGGACGATGTGCGGCCTCACATCGTCCGGGATCGCATCGACAATTCCGGGCCTGATGATCTCTATGCCGGTTGCATCCTGTCCGCGCCCACGCAATGCTCTAATGAGCATCCCGATTCCACAGCCGAAATCGAGCACCTTGCCCGTTATCAGCGGCAGCAGCCGTTCAACCTCGGTGGGCACATGATCATTCGGCGGTCCGAAACCGTAAATATGCTCGCGCTTGAGGACCTGCTCGGTGTCGAAAAGGCTGGAATAGTCAGGCGTGCGAAAATGCGCTGGCCCGTAGATGGCGAATTGCTTTCCCTTGATCCTGATTGTCACGTCGGATTTGGGTGTCCGCCGAAAGAAGCCTGCTGGCGGGCTCGGCAAAGAGATCGGCTTGTCCAGCACCCACTGAAAGCCGAAGCCAGCCATAGGAATATCCGGGATATCGGGCCGATGGACCCGCCAGAAATGGTCGGGCGCTCTCTCCTCACCCTCGATTGCCAGAATCGGCTGCGTGAACTCGTCCGTTTTCTTTTGCGACCAACCCGAGAGCGTAATGACACCGCTGTTGTCGACGCTGGCTTCGTCGAAAGTGATACCTCCTTCGACGTGATCAATTCTTGTCGTCGCTCCCATATGAAAGATGTAACGGCAGAATTTTACCGGCGCAACGTTGTTCCTCCTGTCCTATCCTTTGGGAAGCCGATCAGTGGGACGTCGACGTCACGTCGCAAACGAAGGTCTTTCCGTCCGGCTTGGTGCGCCGCGCACTTAAAAATGCTTCTTGGGTATAGAAAAACCTCCTACCCCCTCGAGTTTTGCAATCGTGCAGCTTGAATGTGGAAACAAGAGCGTTTCCGAAGTTTGACCGACATTTGGCTTCTATAGTCTGCGCGCCGTCCCCCGGGGGTTCTTCGCTACGACCTCTTCCGACTCTTGGGACGTCGATTCATCTGATGCCGTCAGGGGGAAGCCATGGTTGATGCAAAGCTGGACGAAAAACGCAAGACTGCTCGCCGCAGAGTGAAGCAGGCGGCGCAAATTCACATCGATGACACGAGTGTCCTTGCTTGCGAGATCCAGAACATCTCGGAGGCCGGCGCGCTGATTGCCGTACGCAACACCCCGTTCATTCCGGATGTGTTCACGCTTCGGATCGCCGACCGCGACGCCCCTCTTACCGCGCGCGTGAAGTGGCGCCGGGCTTATAGTATCGGCGTATCGTTTGAATGATTGGGACTTTTCCGGCCGAGATAAAATCAAAGCCGGAGCTCCAGCTTTTGTTGTGACGCGTTTTCTTCACGCGAACCGGTATCCACTTCGCTCAAAAAAACGCTTCAAGCCAGCAGCGCCTTCCTGACCGGCCCCCTGTATCCTCGATTGTCCAGAATGGCACGCTGTATCGACAGATATTCAGCAATGCTGAGATCCGGAAACGCGCACATCACCTGCACCATGGTTATGCGGGAATCCACGCCACTTCTCAGCCGGGACTGAATGGCCCGTTCAATTTCGCTTATGCGGTAAGATTTCTCGCGCCCGCTCATTTCCGGCCCTGTTGTCGTTCTTTATTGTTATTGTTTCAGGCGCGAGCATTGCCATTGAATGCAATCACTTGCTCGTCACAGTCGCGTGTGACGGACGAGTTCCGGGTTACATTTTCGTAACCGGCCTTCGTGGCCAGTTCAGGTTGCGTTGCGTAACTGGGAATGCCCGGACGCATCGCAAGACTTGTCAGGATGCAAGACTGACCACGATAAAGACTGGCCGGGATAAAAGACTTACCAGGATACAGTCGCACCTCTCGCGCAACCGGGCCGCGGTATTGCGACTCTCCATAAGCCGACGGCGAGCAAGGCGTTCTCAACGCTGTATCGCGCAAACAATGGATCGCGCTCACAAACTGGCAGCTTGCTCCTGATCGCTCTACGTCTTGACCAGCCAGCTCCGGTACTGCTCGGCAAAGCCGTTCACCACCCTGTCACCCGGTGAATTCGCAGCGTCGTACACGGCTTGCACGATTGCACCGGCCCATCCACCCTGGGCCGAAACAACATGAATCATCTTCGGATAAGACACGATCACCGCACCCGATTTTGCGTCCACCAGCGTCACATCGGCGACCATGTGATAGTTGCCCCCGACAACGATCCGCTGGACTGCACTGGACAACATGAAACCGTGCACGGTGACTTCCGCACGGACCGGCCGATGTCCATTGAATGTACCGGCCAGCTTCTGCTGCATCGCCCCCTTGATACGCGTCCCGAGATGATTGCGCGCCCATTGCTTCGCCTCGTCCGTTTCGGTGGCGGCATTCAGCTCGTAGTTGGGAATATTCCGGGCGGCGACATATTCAGTCATCCCGTCATATCCGACGATGCTGGCTTCCGGCGGCACGTTGACCCGCACTTCAGCCAGCTTGAAACTCTGCACGTCGGACGCCGACAAGGAATGCTGGTTGGTGGTCACGCAGCCGGCCACGGCCAACGCAAGGCCGATCGCGGCGATAAATCGCAAGTACATAACGTAATTTCCCCACACCGTACTACCGATCCTGCCACACTGCGAAAGCGGGCATCAATCCCGAAAGCCTCCTGCCCCAAAAGAGAGCGGCTGCTTTTTGTCTTCAAAAACGTCCTAAAATGCGAAAATCCGGCACAAGGCTTGCTCGATAATCCCTGCCATCAAAAAGGGCTGGGGGAGTTCAGGATGAAGCTCGCAACCATCGCATTCCGTGCTGCTTTTTTCGGCATTCTGGCATTGGGCAGCATTTCGGGCGCCCGCGCTGATGCCCTCGACGACATCATGAAGGCCAAGGTCATCAAAGTGGCCGTCCCCCAGGATTTCGCCCCCTTCGGCTCGGCCGGACCAGACCTCAAGCCCGTCGGCTATGACATCGACATGGCCAATCT
>JAEXXW010000045.1 GCA_023405565.1 Pseudomonadota bacterium | reverse complement strand
TGGCTGTCGCCGTGGGTAGCGCCACAGCGAGCGGCGACGTCGCTACCGCAATCGGTGCCTGGAGCACGGCGACTGGCCCGAATAGCTCGGCTTATGGCGGAGGCAGCTATGCGGTCGCCGAAAACTCAACGGCGATTGGCTCGAACGCAGCCGTCTTTGCAAGCAGCACGAACGGCACCGCCGTCGGCTACAACAGCACTGTGACTGGCAGCAATAGTACGACGGTCGGCTCCAGCAATAGCGTCACCGGCAACAACAGCGGTGCCTTCGGCACGGGACAGATCGTCAGGGGTAACGGCAGCTTCGCCATTGGCGACCCGAATATCCTGAACGGCAACGGCAGCGTCGTCCTGGGCGACAATAACACGATCAACGGCACCAGCCAGACTGGATGGGGCGACACCATCAACGTCGTTGGCTCCAACAACACCGTAGCGAACAGCGCAAGCGCCGCTGGCTCTTCGGTGTTTGGCTCGGGCAACGCGGTCAACGCGGCCAATGCGCTGGTCATGGCCAACACGGCGACCGTGACCGGCTCGGGAGCTATCGCGATCGGCAACACCGTGTCGGTCACAGGCTCCAATGCGGTCGCTGTCGGCAACAACACCAGTGCCGGCTTTACCAATTCGGCCGCCTTCGGCAACGGAGCGACGACAACGCGCGCCAACCAGCAGGCCTTCGGTACCGCCAGCAACACCTACACGATGGCCGGCATCACCTCGTCGGCAAGCAAGACTGCGCAAAGCGGACCGACACAGCTTGTGACATCCGACAGCGCCGGCAATCTTGCCACCACAACGCTCGCCGATCTCGGGCTGGCCTCGATGGCGGATCTTGGCACCATCAATGCCCGGCTCGCCGCCATCAACAATCGCCTCGACGATCTCACCACCCGCACCGACAAGGCGACGAGCGGCGTCGCCATGGCCTTTGCCATGGCCGGCGTGCCGACGCTCCTGCCGAGCGAAAAATTTGCAATGACGATGAATTACGGAACCTTCGAGGGCGCGAATGGTCTCGCACTCAATGCCGCGCTGCGTCTGAGCCAGAATATCCAGTTCAATGGCGGCATCGGCTATGGGCCGGACGAAAAGATCGCTGGCGGCCGTGTCGGTCTGCGCATCGGCTGGTAGGCGCACCATGATGATGAGCTTACGATGGGCGGCCGCACTCGTTCTCGTCATGGGCTGCGCACCCATACAGGCCGAGCCGCAATCCGGCTTCGCTGAACGCTGGGCGGTTCAGCCGATCGCCGCCGCGACAAAAAAGGGCGCGCCACCGGTCAGCGTCGAACAAGCGCTCTATCTGATCCGCTCTTCCCTGCTGACGCTGAACGACGCCAACCGTTCGGGCAATTATTCGGTGCTGCGCGATCTCGCCGCGCCTGATTTCCAGACCAGGAATAGTGCCGCCGACCTCGCGCTCATTTTCGCCGACCTGCGCGCACGCAAGTTCGACCTGTTCGCGGCCGCGCTCGTCGCACCGAGCCTTACAGCGTCGCCCGCCCTCGACGCTAACAGGATGTTGAGGCTCGCCGGCAGCTTCCCCACTCAACCTTTGCGGATTGATTTCAATCTCCTGTTTCAGGATGTCGGCGGGCAATGGCGGCTCTATGGCATCTCGGTGGCCACGCCTGCCGCGCCCCAGTCCGCCGCGACACAAACGCAGACCACACAACAATAGATTATTGAAGCGACGCCCTGGTGGTCTCACTCGGCTGGAACGGCCACCGGCTTTCGCGTCTCCGCGCCGGACACGATGACAGCGAGCCCGATCGTTGCCAGGAAGAACACGAGGCAGATTCCGGCTGTCACCATCAGAACGAGATTGAAGCCGCCGCGCTCATGCAGGAAGGCGATACTCGCAACCGCCGCCCCTGCCGTCACGAAGACGAGGAAGTAGCGCACCGCATAGACCCGCCCGCGCCAGGCATCGGCGGTGTAGCGCGCGAGCACGATATCGTTGACCGTGACCTGCCCATAGACACCGGCCATCGCCAGCGCGAGCGCCACCAGCAGCATCGGTCCCGTTGCCACCACCGCCCAGGCCGTGCCGATGAACAGCAGCAGCGTCACCGCGACAAACAGCACATGCGGCGCGAACCACTCCACCAGCCGTCCGACCGCAAGCTGGGCGATGCCGCCGACAATAAACACTGCCGTCGCGATACTGCCGACCGCGACCAGTGAGATGCCCTGCCCCGCCCGCTCATCAATGATCTTGGGCAGCGCCACGGTGATGACATTGAACGCCATGCCGGCGCCAAGCGCGATGACGATAAACAGGGCGAACAGAACGAAAGTTGCGTTACGGCTCAGGCGCACATCGGGACTGGATTTGCGGGCCGCCTTGCCGTGGCTGTCATTCTCGACCAGCCACAGATAGGCGATGCCGCTGAGAATGCAGATCGCCCCCGGCACGAAGAACGCCGCCCGCCATCCAAGATAATAAGCGATGAAGGCGGTGATGCCCGCCGCCAGCGCGACGCCGAGGTTGCCGCATACGCCGTTGAACGCGAGGGTCCTCCCGCGCGCCTTCGACGCTTCGATCAGCATGGACATGCCGACCGGATGATAGATCGCCGCGAACATGCCAAGCGCACCGAGCGCGACGCCGAGCGAGATCAATCCCGGCGCCAGCCCGGCCGCAAACAGCGATGCACCGCAGCCGAACCAGAACAGCGCCATCATGTTGCGCCGGCTCCAGTGATCGCCAAGCCAGCCCGCCGGCAGCGAGAAGATGCCGAAGGAGAGAAAAGCCGCGGTCGAGAGCGCGATCAGTTCGCCATAGGTCCGCGCATAGACCGCTTCGAGCCCGATCACGACCGTCGGATAGATCAGCAGGACATAATGGTCGGCGGCATGCGCCCAGTTCAGGAACCCGATTTGCAGGCGGGTCTGGCGGGACATGTCGGCAGACGAAACGATCACGGCAGTCATTGATACGGCACCCGGCAGGGATTCGATCGGTGGACAATACGCTTGCCCATTGGCGATGTTAGGCCGATTATCGTCGCGAACGGGCCACGCCCGGACAGGGCCAGCTATGACCGCCAACCCCGAATACCGGAACAACCGCGATGATGCGCCGCGCGTCGTCGGCGCCTTCGCCAAGGCGTTTGCCGACGGCGAACACATCCCGCCGCACCTGCACAAGCGCGGCCAGCTTATCCACGCCATTGCCGGCACGATGAAGGTCGAGACAGCCGATGCCGCCTGGATCGTGCCGCCCGCTCTCGCGCTGTGGATGCCACCGGCCTATCCGCACAGCATGGTCATGCGTGGCGATCTGGCGATGCGCACGATCTACATCGATCCCACCGCCTGCACAAAACTGCCGCAACACCCGATCCTCGTCGAGATCGGCGGCCTGCTGCGCGAACTGATCCTCGCCGTTCTGGATGAGCCGCTCGATTATGATGAAGCCGGCCGCGGCGGGCTGATCGCAAAGCTGATCCTCGCCGAGCTTGAGCGCATGCAGGCGCGCAAGATGCATGTGCCGATGCCGCGCGATGGCCGCGCCGCGCGCGTCGCCCGCGCCCTGCTGGCGCAGCCGGATGCGCCGGGCGATCTCGACGAATGGGCTGAGAAAGCCGGCGCCAGCCGCCGCACACTGGCACGGCTGTTTCGCACGGAGACCGGCTTCAGCTTCAACGAATGGCGCTCACGCCTGCGGGCCATCGATGGTCTTGCGCGATTGTCGAATGGCGAACCGGTTGGCAGCGCTGCGGCCTCGGTCGGCTATGCCAGCGCCAGCGCCTTTTCCGCGATGGTCCGGCGCAATTTCGGCGAGGCGCCAAGGAAGATGATGCGGGGCGACGCACGCGATCCATAATCTACATGCCGTTTATGGGTTTGCGTGCACCCGAAACATGATTGCAACCTCCAATTGCTCCGCATAGCATCATCGTACCAGGGCTGAAATCTGTCATCAGCTCGCCTTCTCGTGCGAGTTGCGTCTCATGTGTTGCGTTCGGGTGCGGCACGCGGCGCTTCTCGCAGCCGCGGCTCTCTTTTTGTGCGACCGGCCCGCAAACGCCGATGTCTATCGGCGTTATGATGATACTTATCTCATCTTCTCAGGCACCGATCTCTGGCGCCACGGCTCATTCTCCTATGGCGGCTTGCTATGGTCGCCAGGCCTGCTCGATCGCGACGGTTTTACGTTCAAGACACTGATCGGCAGCGGCACCTATCGCTACCGATCCGGCACGCTCGGCAACATCACTGTCACGGGTTCGCAAGCGGTTGGCTTTGTTACGCCTGGCTGGCGTTTCACGCGTGACAAGACCGTCGTCAGCGTGTTCGCCGGGCTCGATGCGCAATACCATTACCTGACGCCTTACGATCCGGGCAACAAGCTCGCCGGCACGCATCTCGGTATCCGCGGTGCGATTGAATTCTGGCATGAACCCAACGCCCATTCGATGTGGGCCGCAGACGCATCAATATCCTCCATCGGACCGAGCTATTCGGCGCGCATCGCCTATGGCTGGCGCTTGTTCGATGCACTCTATGCCGGCCCCGAAGTCGCCGGCTTCAGTGACGACAATTACAAACAATTCCGCGCCGGCATGCACATCACCGGCTTGAAGTGGCGCTTCCTCGAATGGTCGGCGGGACTGGGCTGGGCCACCGACAGCGATGATCGCGACGGACTTTACGGGCGGATTGGCTTCTTCGCGCGGCGGTGATTTTGCTGAACACCTAAACCAGACAATTGCGCGTTGCCGTTTCCCGGAAGTAAGCCGCGCTCAGCTTCGGCGTGCGTTTCTGTGTTGCAAAGTCCACATGGATCAGGCCGAACCGCGTGTCGTAGCCGTCAGCCCATTCGAAATTGTCCATCGAGCTCCACTGGAAATAACCCTTCACCGGCAGGTTCTCGGATGTCGCACGCTGGAGCTGCGTCAGGTAATTGCGCAGAAACATGATACGGTCTGCATCCTGAACGACACCGTCGCGCACGACATTATCCGCCGCGCCGCAGCCATTCTCGGTGACGTAGATCTGCGGCACATTCCAGAGCGACACGAGATGGCGTGGTGCCCAATACAGCGCCTCGGGTCCGATCATGTGCCACGACGAGGCCGTGCGCGGATGCGATCTGGAGAACCCAACCTCCGCGTATCCCGGTGCAGCATCGATCACGCAGACATAGCGCGGCATGTAGACATTGATGCCAACGAAATCGACCGGACTGCTGATCACCTTCAGATCCTCGTCGGTAAACCGGGGCGCATCCGCGCGGGCCGCTGCCAGGAACGCGTCGGTGTAATGGCCTTCGAGCATCACGGTGAGATAACTGGCATTGGCTTCGCGCGTGAAGCGCTCCGCAGCCTCGATATGTTCCGGCGTTTCGATCACCGGCGCGCCAACCGCCAGATTTTCTGCCGGGCCGACCTTTGTCCCCTTCCGCCCCTTCGCGCGGATGGCCTGAACGGCCATGCCATGCGCGAGCACCGCATTGTGGCGCACCTGATTGAGACGCGCGGGCGGCAGTTTCAGGCCCGGCGCAAAAATACCGTTGCCGTAGCCCAATTCAACGAATGTCGTGAACTCGTTGATGGTGAAGAAATGCGCGATGCGATCGCTCAGCTTGTCGGCGACATAGCCGGCATAATCGGCAAAGGCCTTGGCGGTGTCGCGCGACTCCCAGCCACCCCAGCGATCCTGCAACGACTGCGGCAAATCCCAATGATACAGCGTCGCGAACGGTTGAATATCATTGGCAAGTAACTCGTCGGTCAGCCGGTTGTAGAAATCCAAACCCTTGGCATTCGGCGAGCCAGTACCATCCGGAAAAATACGCGGCCAGGACATCGAAAAGCGATAAGCCTTCGTTCCCAGCGACTTTACGAGCTGCGTGTCTTCCTTGTAGCGATGGTAGTGGTCGAGGGCGACGTCGCCCGTATCATTGTTTCTGATCTTCCCCGGCGTATGCGTGAACCGGTCCCAGATCGACTCGCCCTTGCCGTCCACATTCCAAGCGCCCTCGATCTGGTATGACGCGGTCGCCACACCCCAGAGAAAATTATCCGGAAATCCGCGCAGCGGCACGGTTTGAGGCGGCGTCTTGTTTGCCGCTTGCGCAACAGCATCGCCCGCAGTCACAGAC
>JAEXXW010000040.1 GCA_023405565.1 Pseudomonadota bacterium | reverse complement strand
CACTAGGCCAGTAGAGGCGGGGAGCCGCCATGGACGCCCTTATTTCACGCATGGATCGCACGCGGGACCAGGTTCTCCGGACGCAGTGGATCGGCCGGCGCATGCGCCGGTTCGAGGACGTGAAACTCGTCACTGGCAAGGGCTCGTTCGTCGACGATCTGCGGCTGCCGGGCGGCGTCTGGGTCGAGTTTGTCCGCAGCAATCATCCGCGCGGACGTGTCCTTGGTGTGAACAAGACGGACGCCGAGGCGGTGCCGGGCGTCCTTGCCGTGCTGACGGTGGACGATCTCGGACCGCTTGGCCATGCCGGCGTCAATCGCGTGCTGCCGGATGTTCGCCTGCTGCCTTTTGACGTGCTGGCTAACGAAGAGGTCAACGCAGTTGGTCAGCCGATTGCGGCCGTGGTTGCGACAACACAGGCTGCGGCTGTGGATGCGGCCTCTCTGGTCGAAATCGACATCGAACCGCTGCCGCTTTGGCAGGATGAAGAACCGATCTATTGCCATCACTGGCAGGCGGGCGACGTCGATGCGGCATTCGCGTCCGCCGCGCGTGTTGCGCGCGTCACCATCGCGCATGAGCGTGTAGCGCCGGTTGCGCTTGAGCCGCGCACGGCGATGGCGTTCTGGGACGAAGCAGAGGATCTCCTGACGGTGTGGATGTCGACACAGACGCCGCATCGTGCGCGGCAGGATCTGTCCGTCATCCTCAATCTCGATATCGCCAAAATCCGCGTGATTGCGCCGGATGTTGGCGGCGCCTTTGGCGGCAAGGCCTCGATCTATCCCGAGGATGTGCTGGTGGCCTGCGCGGCGATGAAGCTCAATCGCCCGGTGAAATGGCGCGGGTCACGCGGCGAGGATTTCCTGGCGGCGACGCAAGGGCGCGGTGGCACGATCAAGGGCGAACTCGCCGTCGATGCGCAGGGCCGCTTTCTCGGTTTGCGCGCACGGCTCGATTATCCGATTGGCCACTGGATGCCCTACAGCGCGCTGATGCCCGGCAAGAATGCCGCGCGCATCCTGCCGGGGCCCTATGTCTGCAACAATGTCGACATCGCGCTGGAAGGCAAGGCCGAGAATACGGCGGCGATGAATATCTATCGTGGCGCAGGTCGGCCGGAAGCGGCGATGCTGATGGAGCGGCTGACGGATATTGCAGCGTATGAACTCGGCATCGATCCGGCCGAGATCAGGCGCCGCAATCTCATTCAGCCCGATGCCTTTCCCTATGCGTTGCCGACTGGCGAGCGGCTGGATTCCGGTGATTATCCACGGCTCCTGGAACAGGCGCGCAACAAGTCGCATTATGACGCCTTCGTGCAAACGCGCGATGCGCGACGCAAGGCGGGTGAGGTGTGCGGCATCGGCATTTGCGTTTACACGGAGCCTTGTGGGCAGGGCTGGGAAAGTGCCGAAGTCCATATCGAGCCCAATGGCCAGATCGTTGCCGCGACTGGAGCGACCGCGCAGGGGCAGGGCCGGGAAACGGCCTATGCGCAGATCGTCGCCGATGCGCTGCGCACGCGACCGGAAGCGATCCATGTCGCGCATGGTGACACCGCGACAACGCCGACCGGCATTGGCGCGCTGGCAAGCCGCAGCACCGCCATTGGCGGCAGTGCGCTTTTGAAGGCGACAGAAGAATTCCGCGAGAAGGCGCGCGCCTGTGCCGCACGTTTGTTGCAGGCGGATATCGAGCAGGTCGAGCTGACAGCCGAGGGCTTTGAAGTCATGGTCCCGGTGCGGCGGCGGCTGAACTGGCACGATCTTGGCCGCATCGCGCATTCCGATGTGGAGATCATTCACGAGTTTGACCAGGGTCTGCGCTCCCATTGCGTTTATGAGAGCGAAGGCGAGGCCTGGAGCAGCGGCTGCTGCATTGCCACCGTTTCGATCGATGCCGATACCGGCGTGCTGACAGTCGAAAAGATCGTCTGGATCGATGATGCTGGCGTCGTGGTCAATCCGATGCTGGTGGAAGGCCAGATGATCGGCGGCCTCGCGCAGGGGCTGGGCGAGGCGATGCTCGAGCGGATCGTCTATGATGAAGACGGGCAACTGGTCACGGCCTCTTTCATGGACTATGCCATGCCGCGCGCGGTACATATGCCGGAGCTTCAGCTCGGCAAGATCGAGACCCCGAGCCCCTTCAATTATCTCGGCGCGAAGGGGGTCGGCGAGGCCGGCAATGTCGGTGTGCCGGCGGCGATTGTCAATGCGGTGGTGGATGCGCTGTCGCCCTTCGGCGTGACGCATATGGATATGCCTTTGACCAGTGAAAAAATCTGGACAGCGATGCAGGCTGACAAGACCGACTGATCGAAATGACGGAATGACGAGGAAAGGAACGAGGCAATGAAATACTCGAGGAACGATGCGAAGGCCTATTCACGCGCGAACATGAAGGGCGTGTGGGCTGCGGCGCTGACGCCGTTCACGCCCGATTACCAGATCGACGAGAAGGGCCTCGCCAGCAACCTGACGCACTGGCACAAGGATCTCGGCGTCGACGGCGTGTTCATTGCCGGCAAGCAGGGCGAGTTCTTCTCGATGTCGGTGCCGGAGCGCAAGCGCACCTTCGAAATTGCGGTGGATGCGGCGAAGAAGGCCGGCTTCCAGACCATCATGTCCTGCTCCGACCAGAACATGGATACCGTGATCGATCTCGCCAAGCATGCCGAAGCGGTTGGCGCCGATTACATCGTCGTACATGCGCCGATCCTGCATTTCTTCAAGGAGCAGGACCAGACGCTGTACGAATATTACAAGTATATCGGCGAGCAGGTGAATATCGGCATCGCCATGTGGAGCCATCCGGACAGCGGCTACCTGATGAAGCCGGAAACCTGCGCCCGCATTGCCGACCTGCCGAACATCGTCGCGATCAAATACAGCGTGCCGCGCGACATGTACAAGAAGCTGACAGAACTCGCCGGCGACAAGATCCTCGTCTCGACCGCGTCGGAAGAAGAGTGGCTCGACAATATCCTCGAGCTGAACTGGCAGCTTTATCTCTGCTCCAATCCGCCATTCCTGTTCCAGACGGCGGTCGACAAGCGCATGCGCGAATACACCGATCTTGCTTTCAAGGGCGATGCCGCCGGTGCGCGTAAGGTTCGTGACAGCCTGCAGCCGGTTCGCGATGCCTTCAAGAAGTCGCGTCCGGCCGAGAAGCCGCATGCGCATGCAAAATATTGGCAGACGCTGCTTGGTCAGGCGGCCGGCCCGGTGCGCCGTCCGCTGCTCGAATTGACCGATGCCGAAAAGGCCAATGTCCGCGCAGCGCTTGCTGCGTCTGGCTTGAAACTTGCTAACGCCGAGACGTCCTCGGCGGCTTAAAAAGCCGAGACGTCCTCGGCGGCTTGATTTGCGTTCGTTGAAGAAAGGCTTTCTGCGCATCGCGCAGAAAGCCCGATGGTTTAGGACAGGAGAGTTTTGAGTGACGCTGAAGTCTGCTGCGTGTTCGCTTGCGATGTTGGGTCTTGCGGCGGTTGGTCTTGCTGTTCCTGCGGTTGCGCAGGAGCCGGTCAAGATCGGCTTCATTACGACATTGTCCGGTCCCGGTGGTTATCTTGGGCAGGACATTCGCGATGCCTTCCAGCTTGCGATCAATGCCGAGGGCGGAAAGCTCGGTGGCGTTCCGGTTCAGCTCGTTGTCGAAGACGATGGCCTGAAGCCGGGGCAGGCGAAGCAGATCGCCGAACGCATGATGAAGACGGACGGCATCAAGCTGTTCACCGGCACGGTGTTCTCCAATGTCGCCAGCGCGGTGGTGCCGGACATCGTCGATAACGGCGCATTGTTCGTCAGCCCGAATGCCGGACCGTCGAACCTCGCCGGCAAGGAATGCCACAAGAATTACTTCGTGATGTCCTGGCTGACCGACACGATGCAGGGCAGTGCCGGACAGAACGCAACCTCGCTCGGTTACAAGCGCGCCTTTGTGCTGGCGCCGAACTACACCGCCGGCAAGGATGCGATCGAAGGCTTCAAGCGTTTCTTCAAGGGCGAGATCATCGGCGAGGTCTATACGCGCCTCGACCAGACCGATTACGCCGCCGAGATGGCGCAGATCCGCGCTGCTAAACCGGATGTGGTGTTCCACTTCCATCCGGGTGGTCTTGGCATCGCCTTCATGCGCCAGTATCAGCAGGCGGGTCTTCTCGGCTCCATTCCGATGGTGCTTGCTGAACCGTCGATGGATCACGTGCTGCTGAAGACCATCGGCGACGCTTCGCTCGGCACCGATGTGTCCGGCGCCTGGAATACCGATCTCGACAATCCGGTGAACAAGGCCTTCGTCGAAGCCTTCACCAAGGCCTATGGCCGCACGCCGACGATGTATGCAGCGCAGGGTTACGACACCGCGATCGCCGTCGCTGCGGCGCTCAAGGCCGTCAACGGCAAGGTCGACAATGTGGAAGGCTTCCGTCAGGCGATGCTGAAGGCGGATTTCCAGACGACGCGTGGCGCCTTCAAGTTCGGCAAGAACCAGCACCCGGTGCAGGACTGGTACGCCATGAAGGTGGAGAAGGATGCGGCGGGCAATATCGTGCTGAAGACGCGCGAGAAGATCCTGACTGCATATGGCGATCCTTACGCAGCGGATTGCAAGCTGTGATGCAAACAGCGTCTAAAGACGGTGCCAGGCCGGTGATCGTCGGCGATCGGATGGAAATCGGATCGACGGTCATCCATCGGCTGGCCGACATGGAGGATGTATCCTGGCCGGCGGCGGCCGTGTTCCGCGACCTGCCGTCATCCGTCCTCCATGAGGCGGCGAAAACCTACCCGACCGCGGTCGATGCCGCCGCCAATGCGCTGAAGCTGACGTTCAATTCCTACATCATCAAGACGCCGGATTATCTGTGCCTGATCGATGCCGGCCTGGGCAATGGCAAGGAGCGGCCGGACCGGCCGCTCTGGCATCAGCGCAACGGCGACTTTCTCGATCGCCTGAAAGCGCTGGGTTACACGCCCGAGCAATTCGACATCGTCATCAACACGCACCTTCACGCCGATCATGTCGGCTGGAACACGGTGAAGGAGGACGGCAAGTGGGTGCCGACCTTCCCGAATGCGCATTATGTCGTACCATTGATCGAGCTGTCGGATTGCCGGAAGCGCTTCGCGAGCGATAATTTCCTGCTGCATGGCGCGTTTGCGGACAGCGTCCAGCCGGTCATTGAGGCTGGCCAATACGAGGGTGTTGAACTTTCGTCTGAGATCGCGCCCGGTCTGTGGCTCGAACCGGCACCGGGACACACGATCGGCATGGCGACTGTCAGGTTGAGTAGCGGCGGCGACGATGTCCTGTTTCTCGCCGACGCCATTCATAGCCCCGTGCAGCTTGCCACACCTGACCTCACCTCGAATTTCTGCGTCGATCCGGCACAGTCGCGCTC
>JAEXXW010000010.1 GCA_023405565.1 Pseudomonadota bacterium | reverse complement strand
CCAGCAGCTTTTGTTCCATGCGCTGGCGGTCGGGATCGAAACCTTTGCGCGCGTCCATGAAACGCGGATCCCAATGCCAGCGCCAGCGGCCATCCGGTGACAATCGCAGGTTTTTCTTCAGTCCCTCGTTGCTTTTGGGACGTGGCCGATGCGGCAGATATTCGGCGACAGCATCTGCCGCCTCCTCGATCGTGGCAAAGCCCTCCCTGGCATGGGCACGCATGAAGCCCTGCACCTTGGCGACACCCTCATAGTCGACGCGCGGAGTGATATCGACCAACACGACAGACGACAAAAGATGCTGGCCGGTATCGCGCCGTGTTTCGCCTTCGGCCAGCAAGGACGAGAGACCACCGAGCGATGCGCCGATGGCTGCCGGCTTGTGCCCCGTCCGCTGCTCCAGTTCGGCAGCAATTGCTTTCACATCCTGCGCAAAATCCTCAAACGTGTAGGCGCCATCATCCACCCACGCGGAATCGCCATGACCGCGCTGGTCGATGGCGTAAGCCGTCCAGCCACGCTGCGCGAGTTGTGCCGCCGTTGCGCGCCAGGCATGGCGTGTCTGGCCGCCACCATGCAGCAGTATGACGGGCGCACCCTGATCGCCGAATACGTCACTGACAAGCGTGTTGCCGCTTGCGCCGGTAAAAGTTGTTGCTGCCGGTGTGACGTGCCTGATCATCGCAGCGGTTATGGCCTCTCGCTCAGAAACTGCAGCACGCCATTCTTGAACACACGATCTCCCACCGCGCGCATATGATCGCGCCCCGGAATATCGAGCACTTTCGCATTGGGCATGAGCGCCGCCAATTTATCGGCCGGACCCGCGACCTCATCGGTGGTGCCGACAGCGACCAATGTCGGCGTCTCGATTGCCGCGACTTCATCTGGCGTCATGGTCTGGCGCGATCCACGAATGCACGCGGCCAGCGCGAGACGGTCCGATTTCGTCTGATCGGCAAAGGCGCGGAAAGTGCGCCCCATCGGATCGGTGACATCATTAAGCGAAGGCGCTTCGAGCGCATCCGCGATGTCTTCCGGCAAGCCGGCGCCATCGATGAGCTTGTAGCCAAGCCCGCCCAGGATCGCCGACCGTACGCGTTGCGGATGCGCGGCGCAAAGGAACGAGGTGATCCGCGCCCCCATCGAATAGCCCATCACATCGGCACGCTCGATATCGAGGTGATCGAGCAAGGCGCGCGCGTCCTCAGCCATCCTGTCGGTGTGATAGTCGGCCGGATTGTACAGCTTCGACGACTGGCCATGCCCACGATTATCATGCGCGATCACGCGAAAGCCCGCGCCCGTCAGCGTCGTGACCCAGCTCGGAAACGCCCAGTTGACCTCGCGATTGGATGCAAAGCCGTGAATGAGAAGAATGGGATCGCCCTGGCCCTCGTCGAGGTAAGCGATCTCGACGTCGCCATGTTTGAAAGTCGGCATGTGGTGAGAATTCAGCCTGAATAGAGAGCAAAAGGAATTACAGCGAGGCCGGACACTAAACCTGTGCCGGCGCGATTGCCAAGCGCCGCTGGCGCTCCAGGGTCCGTTTCGCGCGGCGGACCTTCCCCCGTTGCAGAGCTCGCCAGGTGGCCCGTTCCACCGCCGCCTTGGTCGAGGCGATGAACCCGAACACCGTCAGGGCCGCCCAGAGCACCCACAGCGACAGATCGAACGCTGCCATGGTCAGCGCAATGGCGCCACGGCCCAAGAGCTTCAGGATCGCGCGCGTCTTGCCGCCCTCCTTTTCCGCAAGCTTGGCGACGCGAGCCATTTCCCGCGGCGAGTCGGAAATACGCAAACCATCGAGCGCGGCGCGCGTGCCGGCCTTACCCTGGACGCTGCCGATGTCGCTCGTCAGGCGGAACAGATCGTCGGCCTTGTTGAGCTTGACCGCTTCGCGCGCGGCGCGAACCGCGACCGCCGGTTCGGTGACCGAGGCTCCCGCGAAAGCCTTGCGCATGGCGCTCCAGTCCACCACCGAGCGCAGCGAGCGTGTCACCGACTCCGCCATCCGCGCGCTGATGCGCCCGGTCTTGCGCGCGGCCTTGACCAGCGACAGTCCCGTGCGCGCCGGCGCACCGGCACCGAGCGAGGCATAGGTGCCGGCCGTCACCGCGATACCGACGGCCGAGAGCGCCAGAATGAGATGATCGGCCTCCTTGCCGGTCGCCAGACGTGAGCCTTCGCGAACAATGTCACGGACATCGCCGAAGACGAACACATCGCCGAGCGCCGTGCCGGCCAGACTGACCAGATCGTCGGGTTCGCCAACGATCAGGCCGCGGGTGAAGTTCTCGGCGGTCGAAAGCGCACTCCCCGCCTTGGCCACCGCCGCATCGACCTTGGCGACGAGGTCCGGCGCAACGGCCACGTTCCGGTCGCGGGCAAGATCGACGAAGCTTCTGGCAAGGTCGGCATCATTGGCCGCCAGTGCCGCCTCGATTTCCGTTACGGCAATTTCGGCATTGAAGCTGCGCGTGAGCTTACGATCGGCCAGAGCCGACGGATCGTCCTGCACCACCAGCAACCATCCCGCCTCAATCGCGCGCGGCAGCAACGCCAGCGCCGCAATCCCGCAAATCGCGGCAGCAACGACCAACAGCTTCACGCGCAGGAGCGAGGCGCGGATCGGCCCGGCAGATGGCTCGGGAATATGCATGGGAGGTATCTCGATCGCGCTGGCGGCTTACCTGTTCAACCTATTGTCGTCACTGGACTTTTCAAAACCTCAACGCGATCACAGAACAGCGGTTCGCTTCGTTCATCCCGGCTGGTTAATTGCCGAAAACCGTCATTGATTCACACAAAAGCGCCGCTATGGTGCACCCTGATATAGGGGTCGTTCCCGACAAATTCGAGGCTCCGCCCAAACCAAAGGCTCCGCATCATGGCCGATCACGTCATTCCGCATTTCCAGAACGACGCCGGTGTTCCGGTCATCGAAGTCGGCGCCAGGGAGTTCATGTGCATCGGCGCACGTCCGCCCTTCGACCATCCGCACGTGTTTTGCGACATGGGCGACGACACCGAGATCATCTGCGAATATTGCTCGACGCTGTTCCGGTACGATCCGAAGCTCGATCCGCACGAGTCGCGCCCGCCGGAATGCGCATGGACGCCGGAAGCCAAGGCAGCCTGATTCTGTCTCCAACTTAGGTGGGCTTTTCACGAACCATCCTGATTGCGGGTGCCGGTATTGGCGGATTGACGGCGGCGCTGGCGCTCGGCCGTCTGGGGTACCGGATCGTTATCGCCGAACAGGCTGACAGCCTCGGGGAAGCGGGCGCCGGCATTCAATTGTCCCCCAACGCGACGCGTATCCTCAACGCACTCGATGTCGGCCCGCGGCTCAAGGACCGTGCGGTCGTGCCGGATGGCCTGTCGGTCCGCGACGCGCGCTCCGGCTCCGAAATCGTCTTCATGACACTCGGCCACGGCGCGCAGTTTCGCTATGGCGCGCCCTACTGGATGCTCCATCGCGGTGACCTGCAGGCCGGTTTGCTCGAAGCCGTGGCCGAACAACCGGACATCACGATCAAACTCGGCACGAAGCTCGACGATTTCGCCGTTCACACGCATGGCGTGACAGCACAATTACGCACGGCGAATCTCGTCAATGAGGAGCGGGCCATCGGACTGGTCGGTGCCGATGGCTTATGGTCGGTCACGCGCGCGCATCTGGGCGACAAAACAAGGCCGCGCTTCCGCGACCGCACCGCCTGGCGTGCGACAGTACCGGCCGCCGAAGTGCCGGACCAGTTCCGCCGCCCGGTGACATGGCTGTGGCTCGGGAAATACGCACATCTCGTCCACTACCCAGTTCGTGGCGGCACGCTGATCAACATCGTCGCCATCGTCCACGATCGCTGGAATGAACCGGGGTGGTCGGCACCTGGTTCACGCGATGAGTTGCTTCGCCGCTTCACCAGGAATGACTGGGCACAGAACGCCCGCGATCTGCTTGCGTTGCCGGACAACTGGCTGAAATGGGCGTTATTCGATCGCGACGATACCGGCTTCCCCGGTCAAGGACCGGTCACGCTGCTCGGCGATGCGGCCCATCCGATGCTGCCCTTCCTTGCGCAAGGCGCGGCGATGGCCATCGAGGATGCTGCCGTGCTGACGCGCTGTCTCGGTTCAGGTAACAACGATCCGGCCATGGCCATGCGCCAATACGAAGCCAGCCGAAAAAAACGCGTCCATCGCGTGCAAAGCGGCGCGCGCGCCAACAGCCGCAATTATCATTTGTCCGGACCATCGGTCATCGCCCGCAATCTCGCCATGCGCTGGCTCGGCGGCGAGCGGCTGCGCGCGCGCTATGACTGGATCTATGACTGGCGGCCCGACTGAGCGTTAGGTTTAACGCTCAGCCCGTCCGAAGACCTCCATCAACTCGGCGATCTTCTTGCGTTGCTCCGCGCGATTGCCGGAGGCGATGGCGCCCTCCACGCAATGGGCAACGTGATCGCGCAGTATCTCTTCTTCCACCTTACGCAACGCCGCGCGCACCGCCGATATCTGCGTGACGATGTCGATACAATAGCGATCCTCCTCGACCATGCGCGAGAGGCCGCGCACCTGCCCTTCGATGCGCTGCAATCTTTTCGTGACCTGGGCCTTGGCTTCTTTCTGCATGCCGTCTATATACCCCTACCGGGTATAGGTTTCAAGACGGAAGACAAGGCCATGACACACGGCGCTCACGATCATTCCTCTCACCGGGCCAGTTGCTGCCACGGGCATGGGCACGAGAAAGCCGGCACGACAGGCGTCATTGATCCCGTCTGCGGCATGAGCGTCGATCCGGCGACGGCCAAGCATCGCCATACGCATCAGGGGCACGATTATTTCTTCTGCTCGGCCGGCTGCCGCACCAAGTTCATCGCCGATCCGCAAAAATACCTGTCCCCCAAGCCGGCCAAGGCTGAGGATGTGCCGGAGGACACGATCTACACCTGTCCGATGCATCCGCAGATTCGCCAGATCGGTCCCGGCTCCTGCCCCATCTGCGGCATGGCGCTCGAGCCTGAACTGGTCTCGGCGGACAGCGGCCCCAATCCCGAACTCGCCGATATGACGCGGCGCTTCTGGATCGGTCTGGCGCTGACCATCCCGGTCTTCATTCTGGAAATGGGATCGCACATCACCGGAGCACATGGCCTTGTACCGCAGCCCTGGTCGAACCTGATCCAGTTCGCGCTGGCGACGCCTGTTGTCGTGTGGGCGGGCTGGCCGTTCTTCGTGCGCGGCTGGCAATCGCTGGTCACGCGCAATCTCAACATGTTCACCTTGATCGCAATCGGCACCGGCGTCGCCTGGCTTTACAGCGTGGTCGCGACATTCGCGCCCGGCATTTTCCCGGCCGCCTTCCGCGGGCATGACGGTTCGGTCGCGGTCTATTTCGAATCCGCCGCCGTGATCACCGTGCTGGTGCTGCTCGGCCAGGTTCTGGAATTGCGCGCGCGAGAGGCAACCTCGGGCGCCATCAAAGCGCTGCTCGACCTTGCCCCCAAGACAACACGGCGCTTGCGGGGCGACGGCACTGACGAAGAAATTCCGCTCGACGATGTCATGGTCGGCGACCGCCTGCGCGTGCGTCCCGGCGACAAGGTGCCTGTCGATGGCGAGGTGATCGAAGGCCGTTCAGCCGTCGATGAATCGTTGGTAACCGGCGAATCCATGCCGGTGACCAAGGATGTGGGCGCAAAAGTCATCGCCGGGACGATCAACCAGAGTGGCGCATTCGTCATGCGTGCCGAAAAGGTTGGCCGCGATACCCTACTCTCGCAAATCGTACAGATGGTCGCATCTGCGCAGCGCTCGCGTGCTCCGATCCAGCGGCTGGCTGACCAGGTGGCCGGCTGGTTCGTGCCAGCCGTGATCGCCGTCGCATTGATCGCTTTTGCAGTCTGGGCCCTGTTCGGACCCGAGCCGCGTTTTGCCTATGGGCTTCTTGCCGCCGTGTCTGTGCTGATCATCGCCTGTCCCTGCGCTCTTGGTC
>JAEXXW010000698.1 GCA_023405565.1 Pseudomonadota bacterium | reverse complement strand
GTGCTGGACAATCCCAAAGGGGTATTGCTGCCCGGCTATTTCGTGCGCGTTCGCGTGCCGGGGCCGGCGCGCCAGTCGCTGCTCGTGCCCGATGCCGCACTCGGCAGCGATCAGGGCGGCCGTTACGTGCTCGTCGTCAACGCCGAGAATGTCGTCGAGCAGCGCAAGGTTGAGCCCGGGCAGCAATCCGGCGAGATGCGGGTGATCCTGAGCGGTCTGAAGCCGGACGATCGTGTCGTCGTCGATGGTGTGATGCGTGCGATTCCGGGCCAGAAAGTTGATCCGAAGCTTCAGACGGCGGCAGCATCGGCGCCGTCGAAATAGGAGCGGCTGCGATGATTTCAAAGTTCTTCATCGAGCGTCCGGTCCTGGCGAATGTGCTCGCGATCCTGATGGTCGTGATCGGCCTCGTCGCGCTGGTCAATCTGCCGATCGCGCAATATCCAGATGTCACGCCGCCGACCGTGCAGGTGCAGACCCGATATCCGGGCGCCAGTGCGCGTGTCGTCATCGATACCGTTGCGTTGCCGATCGAGCAGCAGGTCAACGGCGTCGAGGACATGATCTATATGCAGTCCACCAGTGCCGCCGACGGCACCTACACGCTGACGGTGACGTTCAAGATCGGTACCGATCTGAATTTCGCACAGGTGCTGGTGCAGAACCGCGTGTCGAGCGCGCTGTCGTCGCTGCCGCAGGCGGTGCAGGCGCAGGGCGTCACGGTGCAGAAGAAGTCCACCGCGATCCTGATGTTCGTGACGCTGACCTCGCCGGACAAGAGCCGCGACAGCCTCTATCTTGCTAATTACGGCACGATCAGCCTGCGCGATGAGCTGTCCCGCGTGCCCGGCGTCGGCAACGTGACGGTGTTCGGCGCCGGCCAGTATTCGATGCGGGTCTGGCTCGATCCCGAAAAGCTGAAGGCGCGCTCGCTGACGCCCGGCGATGTGGTCAAGGCGCTGCAGGCGCAGAGCCAGCAGGTCACGGCCGGTCAGATCGGTGCGCCGCCGACGCCGTCGGGGCAGAATTTCCAGTACACGATCGATATTGCCGGCCGGCTCAGCGAAGTCAGCGAATACGAGAATGTCGTGGTGAAAACCGGCGAGGGCGCCGGCGGTGAACTCACCCGCATTCGCGATGTCGGCCGGGTCGAACTTGGCGCACAGACCTATAGCCAGATCTTTACGCAGGACGGCCAGCCGGCTGCCGCGCTCGGCATCTTCCAGTCGCCCGGCGCGAATGCGCTGCAGGTGCGGCAGGCCGTCGGCAAGAAGATGGATGAACTGGCCAAGGCGTTTCCGCCCGGTATCGCTAGCAGCATTCCCTTCGATACGACCAAGTTCGTCAATGCCTCGATCAACGAAGTGTATCGTACGCTGTTCGAAGCGGCCGTGCTGGTGCTGATCGTCATCGTCCTGTTCCTGCAGGACTGGCGGGCGATGCTGGTGCCGGCGACGACCGTGCCCGTGACGATCATCGGTGCTTTCGCGGCGATGGCGGCGCTCGGCTTCACCGTCAATCTCTCGACATTGTTCGCGCTGGTGCTGGCGATCGGCATCGTCGTCGACGATGCCATCGTCGTGGTGGAGGGGGCCGCGCATAATATCGAGAAGGGCATGTCCGGCCACGATGCGTCGATCAAGGCGATGGACGAATTGTTCGCGCCGATCGTCGGCATCACGCTGGTGCTGATGGCCGTGTTCATTCCGGCGGCGTTCCTGCCGGGTCTCACCGGGCGCATGTATGCGCAATTCGCTCTGGTGATTGCGGCCACTGCCTTGCTCAGCGCGATCAACGCCGCCACGCTGAAGCCGACGCAATGCGCCCTGTGGCTGCGGCCTTCAGTGCCGGAGGAGAAGCGCAATTTCATCTTCCGCGGTTTCAACCGCATCTACGCCGTCTGCGAGCGTGGCTATCTGCGGCTGATCGGCGGCATGGTGCGCCACGCCGGCATCGCGTCGGTGGTCGCGCTGCTGATCATCGTCGCCGCCGGCTATGGTTTGTCGCGCATCCCGACCGGCTTCCTGCCGATCGAGGATCAGGGCTATCTGCTCGCCACCGTGCAATTGCCGGATGGTGCTTCGCTCGAACGCACCAACGAGGTGCTCAACCAGGTCTCCGATATCGCACGCAACACGCCGGGCGTGGAAAGCGCCCTGTCGATTGCCGGCGTGTCGGCGCTCGACAATAACGCGACATTATCCAGCGCGGGCGTGGTCTATATCGTGCTGAAGGATTGGGACGAACGCGGCAAGGATCAGCAATTGCTGCCGCTCTTTACCAAGCTTTCGCGCGACTTCGACCAGATCCTCAATGCCAAGGTCGCTGTGCTGCCACCGCCGCCGATCCAGGGGATCGGCAATGCCGGCGGCTTCACGATGCAGATCCAGATGCGCGACGGCTCGTTCGATTTTACCAAGCTGCAGGCGATCACCAATGCGGTGGTCAGCAACGCACAAAGCCAGACCGGTCTGCAGCGCGTGCAGACGTCGTTCCGCGCCGACGTGCCACAACTCGCCGTCGAGGTCGATCGCGTGAAGGCGCAGACACTCGGCGTGTCGGTCGATTCCCTGTTCCAGACCATCGCCACCTATCTCGGCTCGAGCTATGTCGCGCAGTTCAACAAGTTCGGCCGCACCTTCCAGGTCTATGTGCAGGCGGAAGCGAATTTCCGCCTGCGACCGAGCGACATCGATCTTCTGTCGGTGCGCAACGACAATGGCGACATGGTGCCGATCGGCACGCTGGTGAAGATCGTGCCGACGGTCGGGCCATCGCTGATCAGCCTCTACAATCTCTATCCGTCGTCGACGGTGATCGGCCTGCCGGCGACCGGCTTCTCGTCGGGCGAAGCGATCTCGCTGATGGAACAGATCGCGCAGCGCACATTGCCGCCCGGCACCGGCTATGAATGGACGGCGATGTCGTACCAGGAAAAGGCGGTCGGCAATCAGCTCTACATCATTTTCGCGCTGGCCATGCTGCTCGTCTATCTCGTGCTCGCCGGACAATATGAAAGCTGGTACGCGCCGCTGGCCATCGTCTTCTCGGTGCCGCTGGCTTTGGTCGGTCCTGTCGCCGCGCTGAAAGGTCTGGGTGTCGACAACAATCTCTATACCCAGATCGGTCTCGTGCTGCTGATTGCGCTGGCGGCGAAGAACGCGATCCTGATCGTCGAGGTCGCGCGTGAATGGCGCGTGCGCGACGGCAAGCCGATCGTCGAATCCGCCATCGGCGCGGCGCAGGCCCGTTTCCGCGCGATCCTGATGACGTCCTTCGCCTTCATCATCAGCATGATCCCGCTGGTGCTGGCGACCGGCGCCGGCGCCAGCGCCCGCAAGTCGATCGGCATCACGGTCTTCAGCGGAATGCTGGCATCAACGTGCCTTGCAGTGCTGTTCGTGCCCTCGCTGTTCGTGGTGATCCAGCGGTTCGAGGAATGGCGCAAATCCCGCAAAACGCAGACGGCGGCGGCAAAAGCCGCGGGATGAGGATGCGGGGAGCGTCGCGGTGAATGTCCGGTAAAAGAGCCCTAGTCATAATTTCGACGTTACGGCGTCTATGCTATGACCACACGTTTTCCTCATATTCTTGAGTTCGTATCCATGCGCTTGAAGCCGCATTTGTTCGCAATGGGCCTGTCGTTCCTGCTTGCGGGGGCTGTGCCGGCCACCGCGCAGATGTCCGCATCCGATATCGTCATGCGGCTCGATGCGCTGGAAAACCAGATCCGGCAGCTCACCGGCCAGGTCGAGCAATTGCAGTTCCGCAACCAGCAGCTCGAACAGCAATTGCGCGGGGCCGGCGGTGACACGCGCGCGCAGCCGCAGCGCCAGCCCATGCAGGCCCAGCCGCCGATGCCGCAGGGCGCTCCGCAAACGATCCCGGGGCGCCGCTCCGATATCGAGCCTGGTATGGATCAAAGGGGTATGGATCAGCGCGGCATGGACCAGCGCAACATGGATCAACGCAACGATCCGCGTTTCGCGCAGCGCGGCGATGGACGCTTCGATCCACGTGACAACCAGAATTTCGCGCCGGCGCCGAATGTCGGCGGCCGCCGTGGTGATGCCTTCGATCCAAATGCATCGCCGAATGCGCCGGGCGCGCCGCGCGCGCTCGGTTCGCTGCCGCCCGGTCAGCCGTCAGTGCCCTCCCGCGGTGAAGACGACGATGACGACAACGCTTCTGTTGGTGCGCGCGGTGGCCGCGAGCCCGGTCAGCCGCTCGATTTGTCGACCATGGCCAATAATGCCGTCAACGATCCCTCGCTGCGGCGCGGCGGGGTCCCGACCCAGCGCAATATGGGTGGCGACACAATGGCGGCCGTTTCGCCGCCCGGCAATTCGCCGCGCGATAATTTCGATCTCGGCTACGGCTATTTCCAGCGCAAGGATTATGCGTCGGCGGAACAGACTTTCCGCGATTTCCTGCAGCGTTATCCCAATGACCGCATGGCTGCCGATGCCAATTATTGGCTGGGCGAAAGCCTGTTCCAGCGTCAGCGCTATCAGGATGCGGCCGAGGCCTATCTGGTCGTGACGACAAAATACGAGACCGCCGGCAAGGCGCCGGATGCGTTGCTGCGTCTCGGTCAGGCGCTTGCCGCGATTGGCCAGAAGGAAATGGCCTGCGCGTCCTTCGCCGAGGTCGGACGCAAATATCCGCGTTCGTCGGTTGCCGTGAAGCAGGGCGTCGAGCGGGAACAGAAGCGTGTCCGCTGCTGAGCGGATTTTACCTGACGCTGTTTCTGCGGAGCCCCTGACGCTTGTTGAAGCGCGCGCGCTGTTTGCTCCTTTCGCCAAAGAAAAATCCATCGTCATTGCAGTCTCGGGCGGTCCGGATTCGACGGCCTTGCTCTGGCTCGCGGCACGCTGGCGTGCCTCGCGCAAGGCCGGGCCTGGTCTTGTGGCGGTGACGGTCGATCACGGCTTGCGCGCGGAAGCGGCCCATGAGGCGAAGGCGGTGAAGCGCTTCGCACGCGAACTCGGTGTCGCGCATCGGACGTTCCGCTGGACCGGCGCCAAGCCGAAAACCGGGTTGCAGGAAACGGCGCGCAACGCCCGCTATGCCCTGCTCGCAAAAGCGGCAGCGAAAGCCGGTGCCCGTTATGTCCTCACCGCGCATACCCTGGACGATCAGGCCGAGACCGTGCTGCTACGGCTCCTGCGCGGCAGTGGCCTGTCCGGACTACAGGCGATGCAGACGATGTCGCCGTATCCGGATCAGCCGGGGCTGGTTCTCGCACGGCCTTTGCTGGCGCTTCCCAAGGCGCGGCTGATCGCCACGCTCGGCAAGGCCGGCATTGCCTTTGCCGACGATCCCAGCAACCGCGATCCGCGCCACACCCGCGCTCGCCTGCGGACATTGATGCCGGCACTGGCCGCCGAGGGCCTGAGCGCACAACGGATGGCGCTGCTCGCGGCCCGGTTGCAACGGGCCGAAGCCGCCCTGCGCGTTGCAGCGGCCGAGGCCTTCGCGCAGGTCTTGCTGAAGCCCAAAACCGGGGGAGCGGGCGCGCGCATGGTCTTCGATCGCGCCCGGTTTCAGCGCCTGCCCGCCGAAATCGGGCTGCGGCTGCTGGGTCAGACCATTGCCGCCGTCGGCGATGAGGGGCCGGTGGAACTTGGCAAGCTGGAGGCGCTGTTCGAGGCCCTGCGGCAGGCCGGCGATTCCCACCGCAGCACCCTGGCCGGAGCCATGATCTCGCTGAAACCGGCCGAAATCGTCATCGAGCGGGCTCCGCCGCGCCGGGCCCGGCGGACCTTGGAAGCCGCCCTTAACCACGGTAAAAACTCAAATGGTGGACCCGCGAAAAAATGACGCTTCCGGGCAGGTTTATTAGCCGTTTTTCGGTGGTAATCGGACAGTAGCGTTCCCTTGGCAGCCGGTGTCGGCAGACATACATTGGCCACCACGGGGATGATACCTGGCTCCCGCGCTTTCCGACCAAGCACGCCGCGCCGGCCACCGCGGATCAATAAGGACGAGTGATGAACGCAAACCTCCGCAACTTCGCCCTCTGGGTGATTATCGTTCTGCTGGTGCTTGCGTTGTTCACGTTGTTCCAGTCGCCCAACCAGCGGCAGGCGGCACAGGATATCTCCTTCTCGCAGCTTCTGACCGAGGTCGATCAGGGGCGGGTGCGCGAGGTGGTGATCCAGGGCCCCGAGATTCACGGTAGTTTCACCGACGGCAAGCCGTTCAACACCTACGCGCCGAATGACCCGACGCTGGTCCAGCGCCTCTATGGCAAGGGCGTGCAGATCACCGCCCGCTCGCCGCAGGAGCAGGTGCCGTGGTTCGTCTCGCTGCTGCTGTCGTGGCTGCCGTTCATCGCGCTG
>JAEXXW010000663.1 GCA_023405565.1 Pseudomonadota bacterium | reverse complement strand
CGCTTGAGCAGATCCGAATTGACGATATCGGCAGATTCGGCCCCCTTCCCGCTTTTCAGCATGTCGCGGATCAGCCGCGACCGGGAATCGATATCGGCTTTTTGCGCTCGCGCCGTGGCCAGTTGCGTCGTCAATTCGCCAAGCTGCTGAGTGCCGAGCGCCGTACTGTTCGCACCGAGAAACAGATTCGATTTGGCGCGGAAGTCCTCAACCTTGGCTTCAGCCTCCTGCACCGTTTTGCGCAACTGCTCGATTTCGTTCAGAAGATAGGCGCTGGCGCTTTTGATCTGCTCCTGCTTGGCGATTTGCGTCTGACGCAGATAGGCGTCGACAATGGCATTGACGATCTTCGCGGCCAGTTCCGGGTCGCTGGATTGAAACGCGACAGTGATCACCCGCGAGCGCTCAACGGCCGACACGCTGAGCTTCGCGAAATAGGCTTCCATCGCGCGCTCTTCCGGTGACATCTTGAGCTGGTCGCGGCCGATCCCGAAGGCCGACAGAATCGCTCCCGTACTTGAAACGCCATTCAAGACTGGATCGAATTCCGGCCTTTCGGTGAGTTTCAATTCACGAATGACCTGACGGGCGATATCGCGTGATTGCAGAATCTGGACCTGCGTCGCGATCGCTTCCTGGTCGGCAGCGGCGCGCTCTACGGATTTCTCCGCCTCCGGCCGAAGAAATACACTCTCGCGTCCTTCGACCGAAATCTTGGCTTCGGACCGATAGACGGGTGTGATGGCATTGACGGCCAAGACAGCAAGGGCACCGACAATGAGCGCCGGAAAGATAATCCGCCACTTCTTGCGCCACAGCGCGAGCCCCAAAGCTCTCAGGTCGAGTTCGTTGCCGCCTTCCAACGGCTGGATGCCGGGGGCACCATTGAAGGACTGAACGGACTGCATCACCGCCTCCACCGCAACACACATTGCTATTTCGTCCCATCATGGTTGCTGTTGCGTTAATTTTGGCTGCCGATGCGGCGAATGGCGCAACCTCTTGTCGGGAAAACATTTCTTAACCATAGCGGGCGTTAAGGCGGATTAACCGATATCGGGCAAATTCTAGACAATGAGCCGGCCAGAAAAGCCCCTGCGGATCCTTCATGTCTTTCGCTCGCCCGTCGGCGGGCTGTTTCGTCATGTTGTCGATGTGGCTCGCGGGCAGATCGCGCGCGGCCATCAGGTTGGCATTGTCTGCGATGCGCTGACCGGCGGCGAGCGTGCGTCATGCGTACTTGATGCGCTCACGCCGGAACTGTCACTCGGCTTGTTGCGCCTGCCGATGGGACGCCAGCTCGCGATCGGCGATTATTTCGCGACGCGTCAACTCTCAGAGCATATTGCAGAGATCAATCCTGACGTCATTCACGGACATGGAGCCAAGGGTGGCGCTTACGCACGGCTCGCGGCCACGGCTCACGGCCCCATCCGGGCCTACACGCCGCATGGCGGCAGTCTCTTGTTCAAGCCGGAAACACTGCTAGGCCGCTTTTATCTGACCCTTGAAAGAATACTGCGAAACCGCACGGATCTTTTTCTGTTTGAGAGTGCCTTCATCGAGCGTCTGTATCGCGCCAAAGTTGGCGCCCCGCATGCTCACGCCCGGATCGTGCCCAATGGGGTTGCCGATGCAGAATTCGCCGAAGTCCCCCTTTGTCCTGACGCGACAGATGTCCTTTTCATTGGGGAACTCAGACACCTGAAGGGTGTCGATGTGCTCCTGGCCGCACTCGCGAACCTGCGCGCCAAGGGTGTCGCGCTGTCGGCGACGATCGTTGGCGACGGCAAATCGCGGACCGAACTGCAGCACGAGGTGCAGACTCTTGGCCTTGAAGCTGCCGTTCGGTTTCTTATGCCCTTGCCGGCCCGCGAGGCTTTCGCACTTGGGCGTGTCATGGTCGTGCCATCGCGGATGGAATCGTTTCCCTACATCATTCTTGAGGCTGCTGCCGCAGGCAAACCGCTCATCGCGACCAATGTCGGTGGCATCCCGGACATGTTTGGACCTTTCGCCGACAAGCTCATTCCCGCGGATAATCACCAGGCCCTTGAGGATGCTTTAGCGCAGGCCATTAACCATCCAGAAACGACAAATAATGTCGCCCGCTTGTTACAGCAGCGCGTACGGACCACCTATTCGCTCGGTGACATGGTCGACGGTGGAATCGATGCGTATCGGGCGGCCCTCGCATCGCGCAAAAGCTAAAATACGAATAAGCTTTTGTTGAATTTTTTCCGGTAAGACCGACGCCATCAAAAACAAGGGTTGCGAGCCACAACGGCACGACGACCCTAGGGACGGCGTATATGTTTGAGTTGGATGCTCGCAAGATGTTGGGCGAGCCCGCTGCTGCGACCTCTGCCATAGGCAATCGGGACGCACGTCGGCGTGCGCCCAGGCAATTGTCTCCTGCCGCCCTGGCGGCTGCTTCGGTTGAAACACCGCCGGCCTATTCGCCGATTGTGGTGGCCGGTATCGTCCGTGTTATCGAAAGCACACTGATCGCGCTTGTCGGCGCACTGATCTACACAATCTATGTTGTTCCCGCTGAAGGATTCAGCTGGCCCTATATCGGGGCGATTGCAGTCATCGCGG
Organism: Pseudomonadota bacterium; assembly: GCA_023405565.1. GTDB lineage: Bacteria > Pseudomonadota > Alphaproteobacteria > Rhizobiales > Xanthobacteraceae > Pseudorhodoplanes. The sequence goes on along the minus strand of JAEXXW010000663.1, from coordinate 3,137 downwards.
GTCTTTCGATCATCGCGTTCCAGGCGGTCGATATCTACCACGTCCATGCGTTTCGTCAGCCTCTGCACCAGATGGCGCGCATGCTAACGGCCTGGTCCGTCGTTTTTCTGTTCGCGACCGCGTTGTCGTTTTTCTTCAAATTCGACCAGATGTTCTCGCGTGTGTGGCTGCTGGCCTTCTGGGGACTCGGGGTCGTCGTGCTGATGGCATCGCGTAGCGTTGTCTATGTTCTCGTGCGCCGATGGATGCGCGACGGCCGACTGACACGGCGCGCTGTGATCGTCGGTGGCGGAGACGCCGGCGAAAGTCTTGTCAACGCCCTTAGACAGCAGATCGACAGCGACGTGCGTATCATCGGTGTGTTTGATGATCGCAACGACGATCGATCGCCCGTCGCCTGTGGTGGCTTGCCAAAGCTTGGAACAGTTGATGACTTCGTCGAATTCGCCCGCCGCACGCGCGTCGATCTTGTTATCTTCTCGTTGCCGATCAGCGCCGAAAACCGGCTGCTGCAGATGCTGAAGAAACTCTGGGTCTTGCCGGTCGATATTCGTCTTTCCGCTCACTCGAACCGTCTGCGTTTCCGTCCCCGCTCCTACTCATATATCGGCGAAGTTCCGGTGCTCGATGTGTTCGACCGCCCGATCGCCGACTGGGACGTCGTGATGAAATGGCTGTTCGACAAGATTGTCGGCGGCCTGCTGCTCCTGGCGGCGCTGCCGGTGATGGCGATCATCGCCATTGCGATCAAGCTCGATAGTCGCGGTCCGGTACTGTTCAAGCAGAAGCGCTACGGCTTCAACAACGATCTCATCGAAGTTTACAAATTCCGCTCCATGTACGTCGATCAGTGCGATGCGACAGCATCGAAGCTTGTCACCAAGGGAGATCCTCGCGTCACGCGTATCGGCCGGTTCATCCGCAAGGCGTCGATCGACGAATTGCCGCAGCTCTTCAACGTTGTTTTCAAAGGTAACTTGTCGCTCGTCGGACCACGCCCGCATGCAGTCAACGCCAAGGCTGCCACGCGGCTCTACGATGAAGCCGTCGACGGCTATTTCGCCCGCCATCGCGTGAAACCAGGGGTGACGGGGTGGGCCCAGATCAATGGCTGGCGTGGTGAGACAGACACGCAGGAAAAGATCCAGAAGCGTGTCGAATACGACCTCTATTACATCGAAAACTGGTCCGTTCTATTCGATCTCTACATCGTCGCGATGACGCCTTTCGCTCTGCTGAAGAGTGAGAACGCGTATTGATCACGCTCGACCAGGCGCGGCGGATCGCGGAAGAGAAACCCTTCAAAGCCGCGAGCAGCGCAACACGTCCGACGGCCGGCCTGACGCCGGCGCGGCCGGTATCGCGTGGCGCGACGCAAATCCTCGAGATCTGCCTCTTCTTTATCATTCTGATCAGCGGTTTTGTTTTCATCGAACCATCGCCGTATGAATTCGCCGTTGTTCCGCTCGCCTTCGCCTGCCTGATCGCGGGCGTCACGATCCAGCGTGAATTGCTGCCAATGATCTGGCTGCTGCTGCTGTGGAATATCGGCGGCGCGATCGCCTATTTCAGAGTTGTCGATAAAGACCTGACAGACAGATTTGTCATCATCACCCTGTTCATGGCCGTGTCGGCGATCATCTTTGCAGCACTGTTTTCCACCGACAGCGTGCGACGTCTGCGCATTCTGCGCGCCGCCTACATCATTGCTGCATTACTGGCCGCGATGGCCGGCATCATCGGATATTTCAACCTGACCTCAGGTCTTGGTGAACTATTCGCGCCGGGCGGCCGTGCGCGCGGACCTTTCAAGGATCCGAACGTCTACGGCCCCTTCCTGATCCTGCCCATCCTGTTTCTGTTGCAATCCCTGCTGTCACGCGGCATACGCCTTCTCCCGACAGCGACGCTCCTTGTCATCCTTTTCGGGTTTTTCCTGAGCTTCTCGCGCGGAGCCTGGATTCACTTCCTGCTTTCCGGCGTCATCATGCTCGGACTGATGATCGTGACGGCCGAGAACCATCGGACCCGCGTCCGCCTGATCTTGCTCGGTGTCGTCTGCGTTGGTCTGCTGGCGATGGCAATGGCGTTGGCGCTATCGGTTGACTCGATCGCCGACATGTTCAAGCAGCGCGCGCAGGTCGTTCAAAGTTACGACGTTGGCAGCGGCGGACGATTTACACTGCAGGATCTGGCTCTGACAGAAATCCTGAACTACCCCTTCGGAATGGGCCCGTTCGCCTTTGCTGAGGCTTACAACTATCAGCAGCACAATGTTTATCTGCAGGCGTTCCTTGTTTATGGCTGGCTCGGCGGCCTGGCTTACGTCGCGCTCATCCTGCTGACACTTGTTGTCGGTCTCGGTGCAGCCTTGAAGCGGACGCCTTGGCAGCCCTACCTGATCGCGGTTTACGCAACTTTCGTCGGCGTTGTCGGCGAAGGAATTATCATCGATACCGACCATTGGCGACATTTCTTCCTGCTGCTCGGGATTATCTGGGGGCTGGTCGCGGCGTCGCGTGGCTTTGAGCGGCGGCTTGCATGACCATATCTCTCGCTCACCGCGCATGGCGCAAAATCCCGCATTCCTGGCGTGTGCGATTTTTTGATGAACTCACGCCGGTGATCGCACCGCGGCCCTCGCGCCATCCCAAAGGCGGCATGCCGATTGGCATCGCCGGATGGTTCAGTTCGGCCAGCGGTCTCGGCGAAGGGGCAAGGCTCGGCTATCGCGCCCTTGAGACATCCGGCCTGAAGCCGACAGCCTACGATCTGAGCGCAGCCTTTGCGCAGAACGATCTGCCCGGCGCCATCGAGACCCGACCACTGGAACCCGGCACCGGCGGAAGCCTCATCGTGCATATCAATGGGCCTTACATGCCTTACGCCATGTGCATGCTCGGACGGCGCCAGATCACCGGACGGCGCATCATCGGATATTGGGCATGGGAACTGCCGCGTCTGTCGGATGCGTGGCGACCCGCCTTGTCATTCGTGCATGAAGTCTGGGTGCCCAGCCGCTTCACACAGGCCGCTGTTGCCAACGCAACCGATCTGCCTGTGCATGTCGTGCCGCATCCGCTACCCGAAATCGAAACGTCGACCGTGCGCCGGCAGGATTTCGGGCTACCCGACGA
>JAEXXW010000658.1 GCA_023405565.1 Pseudomonadota bacterium | reverse complement strand
AGCTTCGAGGACAATGCCACCGCCAGGGTGATGAACGAGCTGTTCGTGAACATCAAAGTCGATCGCGAGGAGCGGCCGGATATCGACCAGATCTACATGCATGCGCTGCATCATCTGGGCGAGCAGGGCGGCTGGCCGCTGACGATGTTCCTGACTCCGGCCGGCGAGCCGGTCTGGGGAGGCACTTATTTTCCCAAGGACTCGCGCTACGGGCGGCCAGCCTTCGTCGACGTGATGCGCGAGGTTGCGCGCCTCTTTCGCGAAGAGCCGGATAAGATCGAGCAGAACCGCAATGCGCTGATGGCGCGGTTATCCGAGGTCGCGCGCAATCCGCAGCGCGTGACCGTCGGTCGGCAGGAGCTGGACCAGCTGGCCCTGCAGCTCGGCAGCGCCATGGACCCCGTGAACGGCGGATTGCGGGGCGCACCGAAATTTCCGCAGTGCAGCATGTTCGAGAATCTGTGGCGGGCCGGTCTTCGCAACGGCGAAGCGCGCTTCTTCAATATCGTCGACCTGACACTGAACCGGATCAGCCAGGGCGGCATCTATGACCACCTTGGCGGCGGCTATTCCCGCTACTCCGTGGACGACAAATGGCTGGTGCCGCATTTCGAGAAGATGCTCTACGACAATGCGCAACTGCTCGATTTACTGGCTTTGGCTTGGCAGCGCGCCAGAAATCCGCTGTATTTACAACGGGCTGAGGAAACTGTGGGCTGGCTGGCCCGCGAGATGACCAGTTCCGAGGGCGCCTTCTATTCATCGCTCGACGCCGATTCTGAAGGTGAGGAAGGAAAGTTCTACGTCTGGTCGCTGGCTGAGATCGAAGAGGCTTTGGGCGATGCTGCAGCCGTTTTTGCGCAGCATTACGACGTGACCGTGGGAGGCAACTTCGAAGGACACAACATCCTCAATAGACTCAAAGACTTACCGCGCAACATGGACCGCACAAAAAGCGAGAAAGAGGAAAATATTCTTGCAGCAAATCGTGCTGCACTGCACAAAATCCGGGAAGGGCGCGTCCGGCCCGGTCTCGACGACAAGGTGCTGGCGGACTGGAACGGTCTGATGATTGCCGCACTGGTGAACGTCGCGCTGACCATGGACCGGCCTGAATGGATCGCTCTGGCCGTGCGCGCATTTGATTTTGTGCATCGCAATATGAGCCGCGAAGACCGCCTCGGCCATTCCTGGCGCGAGGGACGGTTGCTTTATCCGGGGCTGGCCTCCGATTTCACGATGATGATCCGGGCTGCTTTGTCCCTGCATGAGGCCACCGGCAAGCACGATTATCTCGACATCGCGCTGGCATGGCAGGCGGCGCTCGACTGGCATTATTTCAATCCGGAAACCAGCACCTATTACCTGACCGCGGACGACGCCGAGGGCCTCGTCATCCGTCCGGCCTCGACCGCCGACGATGCAACGCCGAACCCGAACGGCATCGCCGCCCAGAACCTGATCCGGCTGGCCGCCTTCACCGGCGACCATGCCTTCCGCGAGAAGGCCGACAAGCTGATCGAGGGGGTGCTGGCGCTGGGCGGGGGCAGTCTGTTCACACTTGTCTCGCTGCTGAACGCGATCGATATGCGGCTGAACCTCGCCGAGATCGTCGTGACCGGGGAGGGCGCGGACACACTGATCGATGCGGCGCTGGCGCTGCCTTATGTCTCGCGTGCCGTGGTTCGGGCCCCTTCCGCAGCAGCCTTGCCGGCGAACCATCCGGCGCAGGAGAAGATCAAGGCAGCATCGGGACCGGCCGCTTTCATCTGTGTGGGCGAAACCTGCTCACTGCCAGTGACAAAAGCTGACGATATCCCGCAGGCCCTTGCCGGGATACGGTGACGAACCAACCGGCAGACCGCTGCCGGACCTGTCGCAGCGAGAGAGTGCGAGAGATAGAAGCTCACGAAACACGCAGCTCATGGCCCAACACATGGCTCTTGCCCTGCGCCAGCCAGGGACTCCATGGCTCCGGCGGCACGAGACCATCGCTGTGCCATACCGGAAGCAGCGCACCGTCATTATTGAAGCGGCCGATGAAAGCCGGCTTGTGCAGATGCTGCGTTTGCGAATCCATACGGACCTTGAAACCGCTCGGCGCATCATAGGTCATTCCGGCCAGCGCAGCGCGCACAGCAGCCACATCCGTTGAGCCGGCTTTCTCGACCGCGGCGACCCAAAGCTTGAAACCGATGAATGTCGCTTCCATCGGATCGTTCGGCACCGCCTCATCATTGCCGGTGAATGCGCGCCAGCGCCGGGTGAAGTCGCGGTTGTAGGGGTCATTGATGGCGCCGAGATAGCTCCAACTCGCCAGATGTCCGGCCATGGGCACACCGGCGAGCGATGTCAGTTCGCCTTCGCCAATTGACAATGTCATCACCGGCAATGAGTCGGGCGAGATCTGCTGACGCGCATATTCGCGGAAGAAGTGGACATTGGAATCGCCGCTGATGGTCGACACAATGGCAGCACGCCGGCCGGCGAATGTCGCCATCCGTTCGACGGTCTCGCGCCAGATGCGTTCACCGAACGGCGTGTAAAATTCCATGATCGCGTTTGCCTCGATATCGCGCGAGGCAAGATAGTTCTTCAGAATCGCATTGGTCGTGCGCGGATAAACATAATCGGTACCGACCAGGATGAACCGACGGCATCCTCGTGCAAGCAGATAATCAACTGCTGGCAATGCCTGCTGCCGCGGTGTCGCACCGGTATAGAAGACATGCGGCGACTGTTCCTCGCCTTCATACTGGCTCGGATAAAACAGAATGCCGTTGTGCCGCTCCAATATCGGCGACACTTTCTGCCGCGATGCCGACGACCAGCAGCCGAAGATGGCCGCAACATCGCCTTTCTCCAACATGTCTTTTGCATGTTCAGCATAACGATCCGGCTCGGAGCCCGGATCGGCAATCACCGCCTCCAACGGACGATGCAATAACCCGCCCGCCTGATTGACCTGTTCGATCAGCATGACAATCAATTGCTGCAGCGGCCGCTCGCTGGCTGTGAGTGTGCCGGACAGCGAATGCAGGATGCCGATGCGAATGGCGCCGTGATCGAGCTCCTTGAAGTAACCTCCGATGGAGGTCGCCAGCGAATGCGAGCGTGCCGCAAGATCGTCTGCCGTATGGAGCACCGATTCGCTTGCTTCGGCGACTTCCGAGATCGCCGACTGGATATCCGGCAAGGCGCGTGCCACCGTCACTGCGACCCGATCGGCTTCATTGCCGATCTCGTCGAGTTCGATCAATTGCTGCTCGAGCATCGCGTTGAGATCACGATTGACGAGGCTTGTCGCATCGACGCTGCTCGTCACCGCACCAATGGCTTCGGCGGTCTGTTTGACCGCTGTCTGGATACCAACAATCTGTCCGCGGATTTCATTGGTCGCGCGCGCGGTCTGCTGCGCCAGTTCCTTCACTTCGCCTGCAACCACCGCAAAGCCACGTCCGGCTTCGCCGGCCCGTGCCGCTTCGATCGTGGCGTTCAATGCCAGTAGCGATGTCTGCCCGGCAATCGATTGAATCAGCTTGAGGACGACATCGATCCGTTGCGCGGCATCGTGCAGGCTGCGGACCGTTATATCGGCGTTGCGCAGATCGGTGCTTGTCCGTTCGCCGGCGGCGCGCGCCGCTTCGACGTGGTGACCTGACTGCAGCACGATATTACGGACCTTCTGCGCGGCCTTGGCCACTTTCGCAGCATCCATGGCAGCGGCTTCGGCAATCTGGGCCGCGCTTGC
>JAEXXW010000172.1 GCA_023405565.1 Pseudomonadota bacterium | reverse complement strand
CCCCTTCACCTCGTAATAGGAATCCGAACGCCGGCTATCGACGGCTGAAAGCGGCGCGGGCTTTTGCGGTGATGTCGGCGCGGACAGAAGTGGAGCGCCCAAGCCGGTGGCCGGAAGAGGGGCGCGGCCGTCATTCGACAATTGTGAGGACTGCGCTGGCGTCGGTGCTGGCGCGGCGACCGGCTTCTGCGCGGGAGCCAGCGTGGCGCTGGCCGCGGGTATGTGAGGCGGCGTGGCGCCATGGCCGGTTAAGTTACGCTTTCCAAACACGACTCGTTACTCCGTACAACTCAGGCGGACTTCTTGCGTAATTTCTCCAGGATCGGTCCCAACAATCCGCCTTTGGATTTCCTGCCTTCGGTGCGCCCTGTCGTTATCTGGGCGAGCTGCCGAAATATTTCCGCTGTCTTGTGACCGCTGGAAATCTCGGCAATCATCTGGCCGTTATTCGCGGCCGTTCCGAAAAGCTGCGGTTCGAACGGGATGATGGCCGCGGGTTGATCGTCCAGAGCCTTGGCGAAATCCGCCGGCTTGATTTCGGGGCGTTTCGGCACGCCAACCTGATTCAGCACATAGAACGGGCGATGGTCGTTCACCCGTGCGGCTTTAAGATAATCGATGAGGTTCTTGGTGTTGCGCAGGCTCGCAAGATCGGGCGTTGCGACGACCAGGATATCGTCCGCGGCCAGCAGCGTCCGCTGCGTCCAGCCGGTCCATTGATGCGGAATGTCGAGCACGATGCTCGGCACGGTGGCGCGAAGCGAATCGAAGATCGCGTCGAAGGCATCGGCCCCGAAATCATAGACGCGTTCGAGCGTCGCCGGTGCAGCCAGAAGACTGAGATTGTCGGAGCATTTCGCCAGCAGCCGGTCGACAAAATTCGTGTCGACGCGTTCGGGAGAAAACACCGCATCGGCAATGCCTTGGGGCGGATCCTGATTGTAATCCAATCCTGCCGTACCGAATGCGAGGTCGAGATCGGTAACGACGGAATCCAGCGATAGGTCGCGCGCGATCGACCAGGCGACGTTATGCGCGATTGTGGAGGCGCCAACCCCGCCTTTCGCGCCGACGACTGCCAGGATGCGGCCGACCGGCTTTGCATCCGGCGCGGAATAAAGACCGCAGACGGACCGGACGATATCGAGCGTTTGAACCGGTGCGATGAGATAATCGCTGATCCCGCGACGGACCAGTTCGCGATACAGCGTCACGTCATTGTGCCGGCCGATCACGATCACCCGTGTGCCGGGATCGCAGACTTCGGCGAGCGAATCGAGGCCCGTCAGGATGACTTCCGGACGCTGTTCGAATTCCAGGACGATGACGTTTGGTGTCGGGGATGAGCGATAGGCTTCGGCTGCCGCCGTCATGCCGCCCATCTGGATCTTGAGGTGAGCCTTGGCCAGACGCCGATCTTCGCCGGCCGACTGGACGGCGGCCGCGGTTTCGACCGACTCGCAAAAGGCCTGAATGGAAATGCGCGGCGCCGGCGCGATATGTTCGTCACGGGCCGGCGTTTCAGCAGGCGGATTCTGCGGTGTTGTCTGAAGTGTGTTCGTCATCAATTGTTACCGACTTGGCTCAGGGTGCCTCGGTTGGGATTTGGATAGGTCGTCTCAGGGCTTTGACCCTGGCGATATCTCTCAACCACTCTTGTCCTGCGTGATGTCCAGGCTGGCGTTTCACCGCGCGGCTGAACCAGATCGGCAGGATTATCGACCATGGCGGCAAGGTTGCGCTGATTGGCGCAGCCGAGATTCCAGTAGGGCTTGTTCGAGGCATAGAACGGCTCCGGCGCGGGGCCGAGATCGGTCGGCCACAGACCGCAGGGGCCGGCATCGGCCTTGATCGCCGAATAGCTGAGCCGCAGCGTCGGCAATTGCGCAGGATCTTCCGGCATGTAGGAACGTACGGCGACGGTCTGCGGCGGCATGCCCGATGCAACCAGAATGGATTGGGCTTCGCGAGCGGCTTGCGAAGCGGCGTGCTGGTTCGGCGAGCCGTTCGGTACTTCGATGATGATCCCGCCGGTGGAGTCGCGTTTCCATGTCTGCGCGAAGGCCGACACATCGGCACGTTGCGTGGCATTGAGCGATCCGCGGCTTTGACCGATGAACAGCTCCACCGAGCGGGTGCCTTCGCGCAGGCCGATCTGATGGCGCTTGCGATAATCGTTGGGCACTTCAAGCGGCTCCTGGGCGCGGTACGTATTACAGCCGACCAGCGCCGATGCGGTCAGCACCACGCTCATGATGCGGATGGCCGTCCTGACACCGCGCCTGCGGCCGATCGCGAAACTCTTTGCGGACATCGATCGTCTCCTCATGCGCCGTTCAGTCGAGAATGAAACCATATTGATTGCGATAGGCCTTTCCCGGTTCGACCTTGCCGGCAATGCCATAGAGCTTGTTCAGGCGGCCGAGAAAGACAGCGGACGGATCGGCCGTGTCGGCATAGCCATCGTCCGGCCGCGACAGATCTTTCTGCGCGACGGGCCGCACGACATAAGGTGTGACGAGGATCACCAGCTCGGTTTGCCGGTTGTTGTAGTCACGGCTCTTGAAGAGCGTGCCGAGGATCGGCAACTGCATCAGCGCCGGGAAGCCGTTGATCTGCTGCTTTGTCTGTTCTGCGATCATGCCGGCCATGGCCAGCGAGCCGCCCGAGGGAATTTCCACGGTCGTGTCGGCACGACGCACGCGCAGCGCCGGGATGGTGAAGCCAGCGGTCACAATCGCGCCTTCAGTCGAAAGCTCGGACACTTCGGTGGTGACTTTCAGACTGATGCGCCCTTCCGACAGAACGACGGGCACGAAAGCGAGGCTGACGCCGAATTTCTTGAACACGACCGTGTTCTGACAGGCATTCGATCCCGGAGGATTACAACTCACGCCGGAGATGATCGGAAACTCACCACCGGCCAGAAAGTTTGCCGCCTCGCCGGAAATCGCCGTCAGGTTGGGCTCAGCCAGTGTGCGGACAATGCCGGCGCGCTCCATTGCCCGCAGCGTTGCGTTGATCGAGCGGAACTGGCCGCTCACATTGTTGCCGCCGGCAACATTGGAAAACGGTCCGGGGGAGGACACCAGCGCGCCACCGTTGACCGGGAACGGATTGTTGTTGTTGAAATTCACCACGGCCGAGCCGATGTTGAACGATCCGTTCAGATCGACGCCGAGCTGTTTGATGACATCGCGCTGCATTTCGGCGACAGTCACACGAAGATTGATCTGGTCGCGCCCGCGGACAGTGATGGCGTTCACGACCTTGTCTCCCGCCGCGGAGATGCTCGCGGTGCCCTGGCCGAGCAGACGGGCAGCGAGTTCGTAGGCGGTTTGCGCATCGGCCTGATTGTTGGCAACGCCGGAAAGTACTACGCCTTCGTTGCCCAGAGCCTCGACGCGGATCTCGCTGTTCGGCAACACCTGACGGATCGCTTCACGGATGCCGTTGAGGTCGCGCTTCACCGCAATATCGAAACCGGCGATCTGGCGGCCTTCGGCATCGAAGAAGAAGATGCTGGTCTGGCCGACCTTGACACCGATCATATAGGCGCGCCGCGGCGAACGGACCACGGCATTGGCGATCGCGGGGTCGGAGACAAGGACGTCCTTGGTATCGCGCGGCAGATCGATGACCACGGCCTTGCCGACACCGAGCGACACCGGACGTGAACTGGCTTCGCTGCCAACGACCGAGATGACCGGCCCTTGCGGTTCGGATGCAACTGCTGCCGGCGCGCTCGCAATCATCGGCAGCGCCGCGAGGAGCAACGCGACCAGAGGCCGACGGATCGAGATATCATTCGCCATCAGGCATTTCCTTCCTGCAATCATCATCTTGGCGCTGCCTGTGTGCTCACGCCAAAGCGAACCATGTTGATTCCATTGCCGCGATTTGAACGCGCGTCATCGTCACTGGAGCCCGGTGCCGTATCGACAATGCTGCGCAGGGCGAGCGACAGGGTGCCAAGCTGTTTGCCCAGCACGAGCGCCTCGGCCTGGATCGGGCTGAGCTCGAGCGTGACGGTCTTGCCGATCATTGTTTTCTGGCCGTTCGGGTCGTCGACCGTCTGATCGATCGCCAGCACCCGGACATTCGAAAGAATGGTCTCGCTGGTGTAGGTTTCACCCGCATCCTTCTTTTCCGCAACGTGATCGCGGCGGGTCAGGAGCACGTCCACATTATCGCCGGGGATGACGAAGCCGCCGGCGCTGGTTTCGGCGGAAATTTCGGTCGACACCGCGCGCATGCCGCTGGGCAGAATGGCCGCGAGAAAGCCCGATGCGCCGGCCTTGATCAGGCGTGCTTCCTGGATCGGTTCGCCGGCGGCAAACGAGCCGCGGGCAATCCAGCCGGTTAATTGCTCGATCGCGTCGGGGCGCGCCGACTTGCGAATGAAATTGGGGCCGGCCGATGCCGCAGGCCATGTCTGCCAGCGCAGTTCGTCGGCCTTCACGGCCGTTCCGCGGCCGATATCCGATTTTGCGACCAGCACGTCGACGGTCTCGATCTGCGCGACCGCGGGCGCCGGCGCTGGCTTTTCGGAACGGCCGGCAAGCAGGGCTGCGAGGCCACCGGCCGCAACCGCGATTCCCAACACCACAAGGCGTGCGGCTTTCATACGCTTCACTTTCCGCAAATGACACAACTGGCCGGGCAATGGCCTTGATGGCGAGTTTCACCATCCAAAGGTCAATTCGTGGTTAATGAGCGGTTTGCAAACCAAGTTAATTTTGTATGAAGCGCCAGGCTCACAGGCCCAGCGGACGCATCCATACCGTGCTTGGATAAACCGCAAGCGCTGCAGCGGCGAGGGCGATGCCATAGGGCACGCCGGATTTGGCGTTATGCAGGCGGGCGACCCATTCCTGTCCCGCCATTGCGGCCGGCAGCGGCATCGCGCGAAAACGCAGGAGCAGCAGCGTCAGCCCGCCGCCAAACAGCGACGCATAAAGCAGGTAATTCATCAGCGGATCAAAGCCGAGCCACAGCGCTGTCGATGCCGCCAGTTTCGCATCGCCGCCACCGATCCAGCCGCAGGCGAAAAGCGTGAAGGTGACGGCCAGGACCGTCAGTCCAGCGCCGACATGAGACAGCAACTGGACGCTATTCATGCCGATCAGCGCGGCCAGGATCGCAAACCCCGCGATCAGGATCAGCGAGACGCGATTGGAAATCGTCATCGTGAAGAGGTCGCTCCAGGCGGCAAAGGCCATGAGCAGCGGGAACAAGCACAGCCGAATGGCGTCCGTCAGCATCATGGTCATGGAAGAACTCACACCTGCTAATGTCGGAAACCTAGGCGGCGGCTATTTCAGTTCGGTTAGCGAAGTCGAAGATTGCCGTACAAAAGACAAAGCCGCGCCCGCTGAATGAAATTGCAGCGGAGCGCGGCTTCAATCGGTCGATGATTACTTCATCGTGGTGGTGACGGTTTCGAAGGTGGTCTTCACCTTGTCTCCGAGGCCGTTGACGGCCGTGATGATCACAACAGCAATACCGGCAGCAATCAGACCGTATTCGATAGCCGTTGCGCCCGATTCGTCATTGAAGAACTTCTTGAAGGTCGACATTTCTAATCTCTCCGTTGAGACAGCATTGAACCAGTTTGTGAACCAGACAGCCGGTGTGGACCGGCAGTGACGCGAAGCTAACAGGCGCCTTTGAAAAAACTGTAAGATCGATACCCCGGCTTTTGCATCTGCGGTTCATGTCTCGTTAGGGATGCGCAATCCGGCAGCTCAAAATGAAAAGGCTCCGGACGATGCCGGAGCCTTGTTCGCAGTATCGCATCCACCGACGATGTCAGAAGCCCTGCGAAGCTTCGAATGTGGTTGCGAGCTTTCTGCCAATGCCTTGAAGCACTGCGATTATCGCGACGGATATGCCGGCTGCAATCAGTCCATATTCGATGGCCGTGGACGCGGTTTCGTCCTTTGCGAACCGGATAATGATGCTTTTCATGTCTCGATTTTATCCGTGCTTCACGGGGCCATGATCAGGTCGACGGACCGTATCAAGGGGCCATTGCGAGCGCCTTAACCCGGAAAAATTTGCGAAAAAAAACCTCTCGGTTTGATGCGGTGGTTAAGGAAAGTTTGAATCAACTTGCGAAAGGGAACATTTTCCATCCCCAGCCGGCCGGCGGTCACACCGCACAGCGAGAAACGTTTGGGGATGTCTTGGCCATTGATTCACCATTTCGCAGTGAAGTGAAGGTAAATGAATCTTTGGTTCCGGTCGGTGGTGTGAGTTTGGAGTGCTTTCATGTGCATGAGGTTCGGCGTGGGGCGCTCTATGCGCCGCGTTGCGCAGATGATGGTCATGGCTTCAGTTCTCTGGATGTCGCCCGCCATCGCCGATGATGTGACCGAAGGCTCACTAAATCTTGTGCTGGAACAGGCCAAGCTCGTGAAGCTGCCCGAGCGAGCGGCGACAATCGTCATCGGCAATCCGCTGATTGCGGATGCCGCCGTGCAGCCAGGCGGCCTTATGGTGATGACGGGCAAGGGCTACGGGACGACCAATCTGATCGCGCTGGATCGCAAGGGAAATGCGCTGTTCGAGAAGAAGGTCCAGGTCGAGGGGCCAGACCTCAATACGGTCGTCGTCTACAAAGGGATCAATCGCGAAACCTATAGCTGCACGCCGGTCTGTGCGCCACGCATCACGCCGGGCGATGCCCAGCAGTTCTTCACACAGACCCTCGCCCAGACGACTGCGCGGAACAGCCAGGCGACGGCGATGGGCGGACGATAGGGCAAGCTGAAGCTTGGTTTACACTTCCTGAACTGCGACCCGCAGTTTGTCGTAAATCGTTGCAACGGTTCGACAAGACGGACTTGGTAATGCCTGTGGCGCCGGCCAATATATGGCCGGTGCGGCCCTGGGTGGAGCCAATGTCCAAGACGTTGTTCGAGACATTCAGACGAAAAGAATTCGGATTTCCGCGCTTGAAGAAGCCGCGTTTGCTCAGGCGTTTCGCGCGGCGGAAGGACGGCGC
>JAEXXW010000607.1 GCA_023405565.1 Pseudomonadota bacterium | reverse complement strand
ATTGAGCTGATCTTAATGATGGGAGCGACATCGTATTGGAATTGTTGCGACAATATTTCCGACAGGAATTGCGCAGATGTGGAGACGCCAGATCCCACTGGTCCAACCAGCGCAATTACAAGTTCCTGAGACAAACGATCTGAGATGTCCGTCGCGAGATTTTGTTCGGTCAGCGTCGAAATTGGTTGAACGGCAATAGCTTCAGGCATGATTATTTTCCCCCTAGGAGCCTAATCTTCTCATTCTCGCCAAAGTTGTCAAAGGAGGGTTGTTCGTTAAATGCGCGCCGACGAATTCTGTTTGACAATATTCCTATAAGCATATAATCCTACGGCCGCTCGCCCCATGCTGGGGACGTTCTGCAGGACGTTGCTGGATGGGGGGAGTGCGGCGCCTGCGGGTGAGGCGCGTCACCTCACACCCCAGGCGGTCCCCGGAGGCTCACATGGAACCGCCGTCGCAATCATGCCGCAATCCGCGCGCAATCGGCATGGCGCCGCGCACGAGTCATGTTGCGCACCAAGCAGGTCGAGATGCCGCCGAAGAAGCACGATAATTTGCCGCTTTAGCCGGCCGGCCAATTTACAAACATTGATTGGGGAAATGCCGATGATCCAATGCCGGATCCATACGATTGCGCTTGTCACCACGTCGCTTGCCGTCGCCATCCCATGCATCTCCTCCAGCGCTGCCGCGCAGACGGCCGGCGGCGATTGCCCGCCGCTCGGCCGCATGCCGAATTACGTCACCCGCGAAGCGCCGCAGCTGCGCAATTACGACTCGGTCGAATTCCGCATCGCCAAGCCCAATGGCGATGAGGAGACCGTGACGGTTGCGGGCCGCGCCTGCCGCCAGGACTATTCGATCAAGGACGGCGCGCAGCCCGTCAGCAACGTCGAGATCCAGGAAAACTATCTGAGCCAGCTCAAGAAGCTCGGTGTGCAGAAGCTGTCGGCCGACGATCGCAACATGCATGCGCGCTTCACCCAGAACGGCAAGGAATTCTGGCTGGCGCTTGCGAGCCAGGAGACCGACATCTCCGTGATTTTGATCGAGAAGCAGCCGTTCAAGCCGACGCTGCTGCCGCCATCCGGCGCCGATCATCGCCTGTTCGGCCACATGCCGAATTATGTCGGCGAAGCGCAGAAGCGCAATTTCGACAAGTTCACTTTCACCATTCGCGATGGTGAGGATACCCGCGAGATCGAGGTGCGCGGCGCGCGCCACAGCGTCGCTTACAACGTCAAGTCGGGCACGACCCCGGCCAGCATTCACGATGCGCATGAGAATTATCGCCATGCGGTCGAGGCGCTCGGCGGCCAGGTTCTGCATCGCGACGATCGGTCGATGAATGCGCGGCTGGAGAACAATGGCCAGACCATCTGGCTCAACGTCTACAGCCAGGAAACCGACATCCGGCTCGAAGTCATCGAAGAGAAGGCGTTCGAGGCCAGCATCAAGGCGCCGGAAGCCAGCGCCATGAAAACCGCGCTCGACAAGGATGGGCGGATCGCGCTCTACGTCAATTTCGATTTCAACAAGGCGACGCTGAAGCCCGATGCAGCGCCCGTGGTGGCGCAGGTGGTGAAGCTGCTCAAGGACAATCCGGGCCTGAAGCTTGAGATCGGCGGCCACACCGACAACATTGGCGGCCGCGACTACAACATGAAGCTGTCGGCGCAGCGGGCCGCCGCCATTGTCGCGGCGATCGTCGCGCAGGGCGTGCCGGCCGATCGCCTTCGCTCCGCCGGCTATGGCCCCGACAAGCCGGTTGCCGACAACAACAAGGACGACGGCCGCGCCAAAAACCGCCGGGTCGAACTGGTGAAGGGCTAGACACTTCCGCCTTTAGCTGGAAACCTCTCGGCAGCCAGTCGTTGAGACTGGCTGACCGGCTTTGATCGCATCGGGGAGGCACGGTGGAGATCATCTTCTGCTCGGGCATCGGCGTGCCGACAAGATCGCGGCGCGTACGAAGGAATATGAAGATCGAGCTGTTTGGGTGGTTTGGAGAGTTTGTTGCCTTGACCTCTTTCGGTGTGGCCTTTGTGAGAGCCTGTGATCACGAAGTGCGGCTTGCGATGAGTGCGACTTAAGCTCAATTCCGTAAGTTTAGCAGCCTAGCAAGCGTAGCCCGGATGCAGCGAAGCGAAATCCGGGACACGCAAATCCCGTTTTCCGCTGCGCTCCATGAAGGCTACGTGTCCGTTGAAGCCGCTAAAGCGCCTTCGCCTTGATCTTCGTCTTCTTCGCTGCCGTTAGCAGTCGCTCGTCGGCTGTGATGAGCGTTGCAGCTTCGCGTTCGGCGAGCGCCAGATAGAAGCAATCGTAGATCGGGTGGCGCAGGTCCGTCGCGAAGGACAGTGCGGTCATCATCAAATCTTCGACAGGCAAAAGGCGGTGATAATGCGCGATGGCGATTTTGAGCGCCTGTTGTGCATTGGCTGCGTTGATGTCGCCCCGCATCGTGCTTTTCCAGATGGCGTTGCCAAGTTCGGCAATCACAAGGGAGGGCGCAATGATGTCGGTGTCGCTGGCGCGAAGCGTGACGGCCCTGTCTGAATCAGGTTCTGGCAGAACCCATTTTGCTGCCACGCTGGCATCGACAATCAGCGTCATCGATACCGTTCGTCATTGTCGCGCCAGGCGCGAATGTCTGCCGTCGAGTCGCCCGTGACCTTTCCGATCTTTTGACGCAAGCGATCAGCCTCCGCCCAGATCTCTTCCTTGCTGGGGTTGGCGGCCGCGGTCAGCGCCTCGCGGGCAATGTCGCTCACCGACTTACCCTCGGCCTTTGCCTTTTCCTTCAGGCGGTCGGCGGTCGCCTGATCGACATTGCGGACCAGAATGTCCACCATCTCCGCCTCCTGCGGACGATATCAGTCTGATATCAAGATGGGGCGGGGCGGGCTTTTTGTCAAACTGCCTTGACAATATTCCTATAAGTAAATAATCCTATTTCCACTCGCCCCATGCGAGGGACGTTCTGCAGGACGTTGCTGGATGGGGGCTGATTGCGGCGCAATGCAAGTCGGCCAGCCGACTTGCATGTCATACTATGCGATCCCGGCCAAGGCCGGGATCGAGGGGGTGAGGCTCGTCACCTCACACTCGGGCGGTGCCGGGGAACGCGCAAACAAGTTTACGCAGTTTACGCAGTTTGCGCAAGCGCAACTGCTATGCCGGGGTTACTATGGACCCTTGCTAGGAGCTGGCTGACACGCACCTCGTTTCGATACGAGGTGCATGCGAAAGCGCGGCCCGGCACTGACAAAACGCTGCGGTGGAGCGCTGGAAGGCGGGGTGTCCCGATCGCAAGGGGCGCCGACGCCAAGGCGCATGCGAGGCCGCGTGAGCGGCGGCGGATGCGTTGCGGCGTGGTTTCAATCAACAGCGCCTTCCGGCGCTCCACTCCCTCGCATCCACACACGCACCGGATGTTTCCGGTGCGTGCAAGTAAGCATGTCGGGTGTTCCCGACATGAGTCGAAAAAGCACGCCGGATGTTCCTGTGTGCAAACATGCATGCGCGGAAGATGCCGTCAGTTTGCGCTGTGCGATAGCCTGTCCCGTTAACATTTTCCGCCGATGATCGGATGATATTTCCATTCATTCGGTTGGCCGCTCATGCTCCGCGTCATTGTCATTCTGCTCGCCATCCTGCCATTCGCGTCGCGCGCGCAGGCGCAGCTCAAGGACGAGAACCTGATGGTGACGATGCCGGACGGCTACAAGGCCGGTTTTCAGGACAAGAAGAACAACCAGATCATGACCGAGATGGTGCCGTCAGGCGAAACCGTCAAAAACTGGACGGAGATGCTGACGGTGCAAATTTTTTTGGGCATGAAGGATGCGACGCCGGAGCAATTCAAGCAGCGTCTTCAGAAGTTGTGGGCTGACAATTGCGAGCGCGCGCAATCCAATCCGGTGGCGCAGGCTGTCGAGCGTGGCTATCCGATGACGGTGTGGATCCAGTGGTGTCCGCTGAACAAGGCGACCGGCAAGCCTGAATTCACGATGCTGAAGGCGATCCAGGGCAACGACAGTTTCTATCTCGTGCAGAAGGCTTTCCGATTCCAGCCCAAGAAAGAGCAGATCGAGCAATGGTCGCGCTATCTGCGCAATGTCTATGTCTGCGATACGCGCGTCGCCGACAAGTCATGCCCGCAGGCGGCAAAGCCCTGAACGGCGAGCGCGCGGATATCATTTCCGCCTTGCGCTCGGCCTCATGCTTGCTACATGGATGCAGACCTGTTCAGGGAGAAACGTTCGATGCGCGCCTTTCAATGGAAACTTCTGCAAGCCCCACAACTGAAGGCCATGATGGCCGCCCTCGCAATGATGAGTATCGCAGTCATGACGTCCGACGACGCCTCCGCGCAGTCCGCCAAGCCTGTCACGACCCAATCCGGCCTGCAGATGATCGACACGAAGCCTGGCACCGGCGCATCGCCCAAGCAGGGCCAGACCGCGGTGGTGCATTACACCGGCTATCTCAATGACAATGGCGCCAAGGGCAAGAAATTCGATTCATCGGTCGATCGCGGCCAGCCGTTCGAATTTCCGGTCGGCGCCGGCCGCGTGATCAAGGGCTGGGACGAAGGTGTTGCGAGCATGAAGGTTGGGGGCAAGCGCACGCTGATCGTGCCGCCGCAGCTCGGCTATGGTGAACGCGGCGCCGGCGGCGTCATCCCGCCGAATGCGACGCTGATCTTCGACGTCGAATTGCTCGGCGTGAAGTAATCGCATCCCGCCGGCTCGATGCGCCCCGGGCGGCGCATCGATTTTGTCTACATGCCCCAATAGAGCGGCGGTGCGTAGGGCGGGGTGCGATTGCCCCAGTCGAATGCATCGCCGTCCATCTCGCTGAGGCCGGCCTGCATTCCGGCACGCGTCAGATCGGCTTCATAGACGCGCCGTTGCGGATTGAATTTCAGCGCGCGCCACAGCACCGGATAATGGTGCGTGTTGGTGAACAGAAAGTCGCTGTGCCGCACGACCGCATAGGCGACGACGCCGGTCGTCTTTTCGAGCATCAGGCGTTCTATGGTGCCGAGCCACTCGCCGTCACGGCCATAGACCGCCGTGCCCTGCACCCGGTCACTCGGGATCAGATTGTGAGGCATGGTCTCAGTCATGGCATCCTCCTTCCACCGGGCGGCGCGGTCGGGAGGCAAGCGATTATGCACCGATTGCGCCCATGCGACGCCCGGCTGTCCGCGAAGCGTCCGCGGACATCTTCTTGTCACTTTCTCAACAGCGCAGGCGCGCGAGGAGTTCCAAAGCCGCAGCCAAATATCGTGATGTCGCGATTGGTTTGCCTGAAGACGCCAAAAGCCTCCGGCCTTTCAGCCGGAGGCTTTGCGATGGATGAAACGCGTCAGGCCGGTGCGAACAAGGCGGTGGAAACGCGCGGCTCTCTCGCGAACATCTCCTTCCACGCCTGGACCGCAAGCGCGAGCGAAGCAACGCCCCAGAACACGAGGTATTCGATACCGCCGAAATTCCACATCCATTGCACGCCCTTGGTGGCGATCGTGCCATAGACGGCCAGCGCCATGGTCCCGGCGGAGGCAAGGCCGACATAACGGGTGTAAAGATTGAACGTCAATCCCACCGCGCAGACGAGTTCGGTGGCGATCGCCAGCAGCACCCAGAACGCGGCCGGCTGGAAGCCCATCTTGGCAAAGGCGGCGAGCGATCCTTCAAAGCCGTTGATCTTGAAAAGCGCGTGCGGGAGATAAAACAGCCCGCACATCAGCCGTACAACAACAGTGGGATTGGTGAGATCAAAGTCCTTTGAGAGTGTCATGGCTGTGTCCTTGTTTGAGTCGCCGGATCGCTTGCGATGTAAAACAGTGTGACACCAGCGGCGTTGGTCGTGTTGATTTGCGTCAAGCGAAACGCGGGCAAACAATCGGCTGCCCGGAATTGATCCAGATGAAAGTGTTCTGGTTGCAGAATAACGAGGTTTCTCCTGGTCCCGGCATGTTTATTGCTTAAGAGACGGTCGCCTATGCGGCGATGGCAATCTGTCCCGTGGGTTTTCTTGAACAAGCGGGAGAGGAGCAACGCGGCGATCGATGCATCGGATACATCTGTGAAGGTTATCAGGAGACGTTTGAAATGCTGAATATCGTGCGGCTGATGTCCGCATTCGTGCTGGTTCTTGTGTCGCTGTCTTTTGCTTCAGCGCAGGGATTCGAGAAAAAGAACTACAATTATAGCGATTGGGCGAAGCCGTTTTTCGCGGAGGTTGTGACTGTCACCGGTCCAACGAAGTTCATTTTTGCAGCAGGAATCGCATCGGAAGATGAAGGGTCGGGCGCCGTCAAGTTTCCCGGCGATGTCTATGCGCAATGCAAATACGCATATGAAAAGATCAAGAAGGCGCTGGCAGCAAATGGCGCGACGCTCGCCGACATCGTAAAGCAGGTGACCTATGTCACCGATATGCGTTATCGTCAGGATGTCGGCAAATGCCGCAACGAGGCCTTTGCCGGTTTGCCATTGCCGAATAATACATTTCTCGGCGTGAACTCGCTGGCCTTTCCCGGCATGCTCGTCGAAATCGACGTCACTGCAGCTGTTGCCGCCAAGTGAGGCTGTAAGCAAGTGAGGCTGTAAGCTCTCTCGCGGTCCGTCCGCAAAAGCGGAC
>JAEXXW010000555.1 GCA_023405565.1 Pseudomonadota bacterium | reverse complement strand
CTCCTCCTTGAAGCCGGCAGACATGACAATTGGATCTGGTTTCACATTCCGGTCGGCTATCTGTTCGCAATCGGCAACCCGCGCGCCGACTGGATGTTCAAGACTGAGCCGGAGCCAGGTCTGAACGGGCGCGCACTGGCCTATCCCCGCGGCAAGGTGATCGGCGGTTCGTCTGCCATCAACGCCATGATCTCCATGCGAGGACAAATGGCTGACTATGATCATTGGCGCCAGCTTGGCCTCAGTGGTTGGGGCTGGGAGGACGTTCTGCCGGCCTTCCGCAAGCTTGAAGACCATTTCCTCGGTGCCAGCAAGCACCATGGCGTCGGCGGTGGCTGGCGCATTGAACCCCCCCGGCTCTCATGGGACGTGCTGGACGCGGTCGCTGATGCAGCGGCTCAGATGGGCATTCGCAAGATCGACGACTTCAACACCGGCGACAACGAAGGCATCAGCTACTTCCATGTCAATCAAAAGCGCGGGCGGCGCTGGTCGTCGGCGCGCGGCTTCCTCAAGCCGGTTCTCTCGCGGCCAAATTTGCGGCTGGAAACGAACGTCCTCGTCGACCGGCTTATCATCGACGATGGGAAGGCTGTCGGCGTCCTGCTGCGCCAGAATGGCGAAATGATCGAAGCACGCGCAAAGGGTGAAATCATCCTTTGTTCGGGATCGATCGGTTCGGTTCAAGTTCTGCATCGCTCCGGCATCGGTCCGCACGAATGGCTGAAGTCCAGCGGGATCGAGACAGTTGTCGATCTTCAAGGTGTCGGCCGGAACCTTCAAGATCACTTGCAGCAACGTGCCATTTACAAGGTCACCGGCATCCGAACGCTGAACGAAACCTATTATAGCCTGGTGCGTCGCGCCTGGATGGGAGTGGACTATGCCCTGCGGCGCCGTGGACCGCTCACAATGGCGCCTTCGCAACTTGGCATCTTTACCCGCTCGGATCCTCGGCAGGAGCGCGCCAATATCCAGTTCCACGTTCAGCCGCTGTCTCTTGATAAATTCGGCGATCCCCTTCACCGTTTTCCGGCCATCACGGTCGCCGCGTGTAACCTGCGGCCAACCTCCCGTGGCACTGTCCGCATCAAATCACGTGACATCGAGGCAGCACCGTCAATAACCCCAAATTATCTTTCCACACTGGAAGACCGGCAGGTCGCCGCCGATGCCATTCGCGTCACCCGGCGCCTGATGAAGCAGCAGGCCCTCGCCCGCTTCCATCCCGAGGAGTATCTGCCGGGCCCGTCCGTAAATGACGACGATGCGTCGCTCGCAAAGGCCGCCGGCGATATCGGGACCACGATCTTCCATCCGGTCGGTACAGCAAAAATGGGACTTGCGAGTGATCCGCTTGCCGTCGTGGACGAAAGGCTGCGGGTCTTTGGCATCGGAGGCTTGCGTGTCGTCGATGCGTCCATCATGCCGACGATCACCTCCGGCAATACAAACACCCCCACCGCCATGATCGCGGAGAAAGGATCAGGTTTCATCCTCGAGGATTCCGCTTAACCGGAATTGCTCCAGACGCAGAATATGGAATGCAAATGGCGCTACGGATGAACGTAGCGCCATTCTCTTACGATCAGCGATGTCAAATGCCCGCCGTGCTTTGTTATCGGCACGGCTGAAACGAATGACTTACCCCATTGTCGGCATGACAAAGTCAGCGCCGGCGCGAATGCCGGTCGGCCAGCGCGAGGTGATCGTCTTCAAGCGCGTGTAGAAGCGGACGCCTTCAGGTCCGTGCATGTGGTGATCGCCGAACAAAGACGATTTCCAACCGCCGAAGGAATGAAAGGCCATTGGCACAGGAATAGGCACATTGATACCGACCATCCCCACCTTGATCTCATGCGCGAATTCGCGGGCTGCATCACCATCACGCGTGAAGATGGCCGTGCCGTTGCCAAATTCGTGCTCGTTGATCCATTTGGCCGCAGTGGCGTAGCTATCCGCACGAGCGACAACGAGGACAGGACCAAAGATCTCTTCCTTGTAGATCTTCATGTCAGGCGTCACGTGATCGAACAGCGTACCGCCAATGAAATATCCATCCTCGTATCCTTGCAGCTTCAGTCCGCGCCCATCAACGACGAGCTTGGCCCCTTCCGCCTCTCCGGCATCGACATAGCTCTTGACCTTTTCAAGATGCTGCTTCGTGACGAGCGGCCCCATTTCGGCCTCGGGATCGGAGCCAATGCCGACCTTGAGAGCCCGCACCTTCGGCTCGAGCTTCGCGATGAGAGCATTTGCCGTCTTCTCGCCGACCGGAACGGCAACCGAGATCGCCATGCAACGTTCACCGGCGGAGCCGTAGGCGGCACCCATCAACGCGTCCACGGCCTGATCAAGATCGGCATCGGGCATGACGATCATGTGGTTCTTGGCGCCGCCCAGCGCCTGACAGCGCTTTCCGGTTTTCGCCGCAGTCTCATAGATATACTTGGCGATCGGCGTGGAGCCGACAAAGCTGATCGCCTGAATGTCCGGATCGTTGAGAAGCGCATCCACGGCCTCCTTGTCGCCTTGCACGACGTTGAACACCCCATCGGGGAGGCCGGCTTCCTTCAGCCACTTCGCAAGCAGCAAGGAGGCGGAAGGATCTC
Organism: Pseudomonadota bacterium; assembly: GCA_023405565.1. Lineage (GTDB taxonomy): Bacteria > Pseudomonadota > Alphaproteobacteria > Rhizobiales > Xanthobacteraceae > Pseudorhodoplanes. The sequence goes on along the minus strand of JAEXXW010000555.1, from coordinate 2,900 downwards.
GTTCGGACGGCTTGAGAATGAAGCAATTGCCGCAAGCGAGCGCCACGGGGAACATCCACATGGGCACCATCGCCGGGAAGTTGAACGGCGTTATGCCGGCGACAACGCCAAGCGGCTGGCGCAACGAATGACTGTCGATACGGGGACCGACATTCTCGGTGATTTCGCCCTTCAGCAATTGCGGTGCAGATGTTGCGAATTCCACCACTTCCATCCCACGCTGGATCTCTCCCTTGGCGTCGGAAAGCACCTTGCCGTGCTCAGCGGTGATGACGGCTGCGAGTTCGTCCGTACGTTCCTCAAGGATGCGCAGAAAGGCGTTGAGGATGCGGCCGCGGCGCAACGGCGTGGTCCGAGCCCAGCCAGGCGCCGCGGCAAGCGCCGCGTCGACCGCCGATCGGACGTCGGACGCTGCTGCGAGCGCGACCGTTCCCGACTGCGCCCCCGTAGCCGGGTTGAAAACCGGTGCGAACCGGCCACTGGCGCCAGGTTTCTCGACGCCGCCAATAAAGTGATTGATGACCTTGGACATGACTATCTCCGCTCGCTCGCCGGCCTTGTTCAGCGGCCTTGACGACGCGGCATCATTCATTGAATGTCAGAAGATGCACATCAACGCTCTTTTTTCGACAATTGTTGTGCATATTTTGTAGTCGCAGATTTAGTCATCATGGACTGGGATCACCTTCGTATCTTTCTTGCCGTCGCCCGGCACGGGCAGTTGCTGTCAGCTGCCCGGCGCCTCGGGTTGACCCATTCGACCGTGGCCCGGCGGCTCGACGCGTTGGAACTTTCGCTGGGCGCGCGTCTGTTCGATCGGCGGCCGACAGGGTGCATTCTGACCCAACCTGGAGAACGCCTGCTCCCCGTTGCCGAGCGTATCGAGTTTGAACTTCTGGGCGTTGCGGAAACCATCACGCACGAAGAAGCGGACGTATCCGGGACGGTCAGGATCGGTGCCCCGGACGGATTGGGCAATTACTTCCTTGCGGTGGAGTTGGGCGAACTGACACGACGCTACCCCAATCTGATTGTGGAACTCGTTCCGCTCCCGCGTACATTCTCTCTGTCGCGACGGGAGGCGGATCTTGCGATCGTCCTCGACCGGCCGATGGAAGGGCGCCTTCTTGTCTCTCGCTTGGTCGACTACACGCTGAGCGTCTACGCGGCCCAAAGCTATCTGGAACAGCACGGCACACCAACGTCCATCGAAGCGATACGCGACCACACTGTCGTTACGGGCGTTGACGATCTCGCCTATGCTTCCGCGTTGGACTATTCTTCCCTTTTACAAGATCAGGCCGGCCGGATATTCCGATGCGCCAGCGTCATGGGACAGGTTGAAGCCGTGAGATCTGGCACCGGCATCGGTGTCCTCCACGACTTCGCAGCTCTATCGATAGATGGTCTGGTGCGCGTTCTTCCGGACATCAGCTTCCGGCGCAGCTATTTCTTGCTGTCGCATCCAGACGCGAGCACGATCAGGCGCATCACGGTTCTGCGAGACTTCGTTACCCGCCGCTTTAAAGAGAAACATCTGAGGTTCCTTCCGCCAAGATAATCTGGGAGGCTACCGGGGTAGCGCTTCGTACACCGGTCTTTGGACACTCATCCTCTGGACGTTGCCGTAGCGAGAACAGAGCAGCGGATCATTCTTGCATAGCCAGATCGCGCTTTTTCCGGATCGATGGGATGATGACCGAAATCAGCATTACAACGCTCGTCACGAGGAAGAATAAGCTAATAGGCCGAGAAAAGAACACGGACGGATTGCCCTCCGATATGAGCAAGGCGCGACGCAAATGCTCCTCCATCAGCGGCCCCAGGATGAAGCCGAGCACAAGTGGTGCAGGCTCGCACTTCAATTTAAGCAGCAGATATCCGAGCGCGCCGAAGAACACGATCGTATAGATTTCCGCGATATTACGGGTCACGGAATAGGCGCCGATCGCGCAGAACAGCATGATCGTCAAACTCAAATAACGATACGGAATACTCACCAGCCGCACCCAGATGCCGACCAGCGGAAGGTTCAGCACGATCAGCATCAGATTGCCGATCCACATGCTGGCGACCAGGCCCCAGAACAATTCCGGTCGGTCCGTGATCACCTGCGGCCCCGGTGTCACGCCTTTCAGCATGAGCGCGCCGATCATCAGCGCCATGACCGGGCTTGCGGGAATGCCAAGCGTCAGCAAGGGAATGAATGCGGTCTGCGCGCTAGCATTGTTGGCGGCCTCGGGCGCGGCCACGCCGCGAATATCGCCAGTCCCAAAACTTGTTGGGTTCGACGCGACCTTCTTCTCCAATGTATAGGCCGTGAACGACGACAACAGCGCGCCACCGCCCGGCAGCAAGCCCAGAATGGAGCCGACCGCAGTGCCACGGAGAATCGAGCCGGCAGATATCCGCAGATCATGCAGAGTGGGAAGCAAGCCGCGGAGCCTGGTCTTGTAAACTGCCGGTGAATCCGGTTGCTCCAGACTGCGGATAACCTCCGAGACGCCGAAAAGCCCGACCGTCAACGCCACGAAACTGATGCCGTCCGCCAGATCCGGAAGGCCGAGATCAAAGCGTGGAATTCCCGAGTTTGCATCTTCCCCTACCAGTCCGATCAGAAGACCCAGAACGACCATCGGGGCGGACCGTGCCAGCGAGCCATGCGCCAGAACCACGGCCCCCACCAAGCCGAAAACCATCAGCGAGAAATAATCCTCCGACCGGAACTCGAGAGCGACCGAACTGAGCAATGGTGCCGCAACAGCGATCACCACTGTCGCAATGCAGCCTGCAATAAACGAAGCGATGGCGGCCATTCCAAGGGCAGCACCAGCACGCCCCTGCCGCGCCATCTTGTATCCGTCGACGGCCGTGACGACCGACGATGCTTCACCCGGCAC
>JAEXXW010000393.1 GCA_023405565.1 Pseudomonadota bacterium | reverse complement strand
AGTGTATTGACACCCAGCGAAGCCGGGACGCCGACAGCAATCAATGTGTTGGTCGCCCGCGCGATCGGAACAAGATCTGCCGCCTCATAGGGCAGCTTGGCATGCAGGAGCGGATGCGCCGTGAATGTCGAGGTCGGCGCCATGAACAGCGTGTGATCGTCGGCGGCAGTCACAAACGCATTGATGGCGACAATCGCATCACCACCCGGACGATTCTCGATAACGACCGGCTTGCCCCATTTCGCCGACAATTTCTCGGCAATCAGGCGCGAGGTGATATCGACACCGCTCCCGGCCCCAAGCGGCAGCACGAACGTCACGGGACGCTGGGGCCAGCTCTGCGCATGGGCCGACACAAGCGAACAGGTCAGCAGGCCGAAGGCCAGCAACAAACGACGCATGGGCATTTCCTCTCTCTTTGTGCCCTTCGCTATCGTCCCTTCAATATCACTGTCAATGCGTTACGTTGCCCGTCCGGAGGGCGAACTTTTATTCAGCTTTAATTCCCGTTACCGAAATCAGCCGCCCCTTATAGGCCAGGTCTTCAGCGATAAATTTGGCGAATTCTTCAGGAGTCGAGGCAACGGGCCCAAAGGCCAATGCATGAACGCTCCGGTCAAGAAAGGCCTTGTCGGTGAAAACAGTAGCGACATCCTTCTGAATCATGTCGATGATCGCCTTGGGGGTTCCAGCCGGCGCGAATAACCCGAACCAGGATTGTGGATCGACTTCGGCAAAACCGGCTTCCTTCAGCGTCGGGATGTTGGGCAATTCCTTGAGCCGTTCCTTGCGGCTGATGGCGATCGGCTTCAATTTGCCCGCCTGAATGTGGCCTGCCGTCACGGACCAACCACCGAGCGTCATCTGAACGTCATTGGCGATCGTCGCCGTAATCGCCGGAGCAATGCCGCGATAGGGAATCTGCATGATATCGGCACCGGCCTGCGCGCGGAGCATTTCAAACAGCAGATGTGGCTGACTGCCATTGCCATATGAACCGTAATTGAGCGCGCCCTTCTTCTGCTTAGAAAGCGCAACGAGTTCCGTCATCGAATTGGCAGGAACGGACGGATGCACTACCACGATCTGATTAAGCTCGATCAGTTGTGTGACAGGAGCAAGATCCTTCACCGGATCAAAATTCGCTTTTGGAAACAGGAACGGGTTGCTGGTGATCGAGGAATCGCTGGTCAGTAGCAGCGTGTATCCATCGGCAGGCGCACGTGCCACCGTCTCGCCACCGATCATGGTGCTGGCGCCGGGTTTGTTCTCGACGATGACCGGCTGCTTCCAGATCTGCGACAAACCTTCGCCAAGCGCCCGCGCCAGACCATCGACACCGCCACCGGCCGGATATGGCACGACGATCCGCACCAACCTGTCGGGGAAAGTCTGCGCCGAGACGGTTGCGGACAGAAGCGTCGCCGCGCCAAAGGCCAGTGCTGCGGCAAAGTATTTCACGGTCTTCATCACTTATTCCTCAAACAGAATGGCAACACCGCTCGCCTGCTCGGCCGGAACGACGAGCCGTCCAAACGCTTCGCTCCAGGCAAAGCCGTTGGCAGTCAACCGCCGCCGCTGGTCGGCGAGGCTGGGGCATCGGAAAGCAACACCTGCAATCGCAGGCAAAGGCGGAAACAACGTGCCCGGCAGATAAGCCGGCGCATGCTTCGCACCGATGATGGTCAAACGCGTGCCGAGAGCAAAGCTGAAATGACAGACATGACCCTGCCTGGTCGCAGGCAGGCCGGTATAAAGTTCGTATTTACGAACGAAATCATCCAGCGCGTCGGTCACGACAAAGGTGTTCGACAATTGCGTGCATCCATTGGGATGGACGACGTAGCGCGGCTGATAGATGAACTCCGGCGTCAAATGCCGCGCCGCCTGAATATATCCCTCGGGCGAATATTCCGGCGCGAACTGCACACGCTCGAACTTTGCTGTTTGCATGCCGTTCGGTGTGTCGATCTCGCGCTGAAGCGGAATGACGCCGGATGTCCCCATGCCTGCCTCACGAAGCCGCTGCTCGACGACGTTCGGCTGCTCCGTATTGAAGCAGATGATGTGCGCGCCCTGATGCCGCTTCAGGAAATTGGTGATCCGCGCGGCGGGCTGCGCCGAGTCTTCGCTTGCCAGTATTTCGAGATAATCGCTGGCGAACATCACACAACGGTTGCCGGACGCCAGCGGCTTGACGTCTTCACCCGGCTTCCATGCTGCGGAGTGTGGCGAATAGGGCGTGAGCTGAAAGCCCATCGCCTCGAAACGGCGCGCGGTCTCGCTCAGATCACGAACCGCCATACCAACGTGATTGATGTTGTCGATGTCAGGTGCGGCCATTGTTACCAGGAATGACAGGAAGCTTGAATAGTCGCAGAATTTGCTGCCGCTATCGCTCGTATCCGCTCACCATAAGAGAAAGCGCTTGGACAGAACAAATTGTAAGTCGTTATTGATTAAGCCGATCAACTTATGAATGACCACATCGTCGATATCAGACGCCATCGTGGATGACAGGCAGCATTTGCAGGACGTCAACCGAAGGGCAACATCAACTCGGCACTTTGCGGCGCCGTGTAGGGCTGCTGGATCTCGGGCCCGTCATTGGCAACACGGCTGACGGCCGGAGATATCTCGAATGCTTCCATGGCATCGGCGGGCGCCGGCACGAGCAATGAAGACGCCGCCACCGGACTGACATTCGCGCAATCAAGCCACATGTCGAATGTCTCCGGCGGCAGGATCACCGGCATGCGATGATGGATCGGCGCGAGCACGGCATTCGCATCGGTCGTAACGATGGCGGCCGTGTCGAGTTCCTCGCCATTCGGGCCCACCCATGTCTCCCAC
>JAEXXW010000378.1 GCA_023405565.1 Pseudomonadota bacterium | reverse complement strand
AACCTTTGCCGCCCAAGGAACGTGCCGCCTTGATGGCGGCTCTGTTGCGGCTGGTCGATGCAAACAACCATCTTGGCCGTACTGTTTTCCAGCCGAGCTGATATCGCCCGGAAAGTGTAATGCTTGCCGTCCGGGGTTCCTCGGCAGTCCATTGTCAGACCGGCAGACAGAGAGCATTGGGCACTAGCAGATTGTCATAGACGCAGCGGCGGTCGGCCAGTTTGAGCACGCCATTCTCGCGTCGGAAAATGTCGTAATACACGCCGACCTGGTGCAGCGTCGCGTCCGGGCGATCAAAAAGGACTTGAAGAACGACATAATTCGCTCGTGCTTTGATTATGCCATCCGCTTCTTCGCCGAGAACATCGAGATTGCTGATGATGTGTCGCAAATAGCGCGGCGCGAACATTGCTGTTTCGGTCAGCGCGAAAGCACGGTCGCGGATCATGCCCTTGCCTTCGCAATAGATCAGACCCACAGGCATATTGTGGTCGTGATTCTCGCGCGACAGGATCACGTAATTCGCATCGTCCGTGAACATCTCGGCCCAGTCTGACAGGCGCTGTTCATCCAGGGCGTTGGCATAGCGGACATTAAACGTCTCGATCTCATAACGGAGCAGAAGGAAGTCGAGACGCGGATCCATGAGTGAGGCGCCGGCGGGATTGCGCTTGATGGCGAGATCCATAGCTTAAAGCCCCATCTCGGCGCGCCAATGTTTATACATGGCGCGGATGGCCGATTCCGAAATCAGGTTGTCGGCGGTGCCGGCCTCGACCGCCGGGTCCAGTTTCACCAGATGTTCGCCGTTCGGAATCCGCTGCATGCCATCCTGAACGAATTTGATGGCTTCGTTGTCTTCCAGGCCAAGGAAGCCGGCCGGCCCCATCAGGTTGCCTTGCCGCAAACGATGCCGCGTCATTTCCTCGCTGTCGCCTTCAAAGCCGAACATGGTCCATTTCATGATAAATTCGTGAGGTCCTGTCGGCACGATCTGGCGGATGCCAAGCGTGTTCATCTCGCGCTGGACGATGAGATTGGGCCAGATCGTCGCCATGGTGACCGACCACGGGCTGTCGAATTCATCCACGAAATCCATGAAACGCGGTTCTTCCAGCGTCATGCCCTCCTTGTAGGCACGCATCTCCTTTTTCGCGTCGCTGGATACGGAATTGCCGTCGGATTTTGCAGACGCCATCACGCCATGTCGTCCGCTCGGGTCGGCGAGCATCAGCGACTTGTTGCCGGCGACGAGCAATCCGAAGGTCACCAGGAATGTATGCAAAAGCGTGGCATGATAGGGGTCTTTTAGATTCTCGTGATAGAGTTTCCAATTTCCGGGAAGAGAGTGTCGATAATGACCGAGAACCTTCAGGCGCCGTCCGTCGAAGGTCGCTTCGAACTCACGCATGATCTCTGGCGTGAAATACTCCGCGAGTGATTCCATGTCATCGCAATAGGAGGCGAACACAACGCCTCGATGCGTGGTCACGTTGAGGCGGCGCAGGCCATGATCTGCATTCTTGAAATCGGCCGGCATGCCGCCTTTGCCGTTAACGCCCCGGCGGAAGGGAACGCCTGCCAGATTGCCTTTCAGGTCATACGACCATTGATGATAGGGGCAGACGAATTCCTTCGCATTGCCTGAAAGTTCGCGACAGAATTCCGCCGCGCGATGGGCGCAGCGATTCTCGAACACATTGATCGAGCCGTCCTCGGCGCGCGCAACGACGACCGGGGTCGGCCCGACATGCGAACGGATGAAATCGCCCGGGTTTGGCACCTCCGCTTCCAGGGCCACGTAGTTCCAGGTCCGGCCGTGAAAGATCTTTTCGACTTCGCGTTCATAGATGGATTGATCAGTATAAACCCAGTCTGGAATGCGGGTGAGGCCATCGGCTGGCCATATGTAGCGCTTGGTGAGTGACAGGCTCGGGGTGACGTTCATGAGGCTGGCCTCCGTCGTGATATCGGTGTTGTCCGACTGGTCGGACGAAATGATCGTGCCGTGAGTGGAAAGGTCAAGCCGTGTGGCCGCGTCGAGTTCGGCGCGTGCGGCGCGGATCGCTTGCGGATCCGAGAATGCGATGATGCCCGTGATCCGCGCGGTTGCCCTGTCGAATGTGCGATAGACTGCGCCCGGTACGGCTTCGGCGGGGCCGGTGAACGCGACATCGTCCTCATTTCCTACAATGCCAAGCATCTGGACATTGCAGCCGAATTGGTCGGTCCAGAACCACGGATGTTTTGTTGGCGCTGAAGGCTTGTGTCCGGCGATTGAATGTCCGGCTGCCGCACCTTGCTCTTCCGCATTCTGCCAGCTTTCGAGCGAAGAGCGATGGCCGGAGGGTGTCTGGTGGTAAAGCGCGCAATCGCCAGCGGCCCAGATGCCTGGCACGGAGGTGCGGCCTGTGGCGTCAACGTCGATGCCGCGCGCTGTGGTCGCGCAGCCGGCCTGCAAGGCCAAATCGAGTGAAGGTTGCATGCCGATGCCGACCAGAACCGCATCGACTTCAATGATATCCTGCGCTGTCACGACTCCCAGGCGCCTTTTGCGCTGTGTGATAGCTGTAACACTGGTGTTTCGGCGGACATCAACACCATGTCGTTCGGCAAGCTTGCGGAAGGCGCGCCCAATGGGCGCCGGCATGAGCCGCGCCATGATCTCCGGCTCTCGCTCGAGCAGCGTGACGGCGATGCCGCGCGCAATTGCGGTCGACGCCAACTCAAGTCCGATAAAGCCGCCGCCGATAACGGCGACATGTTGTGCACGATCAAGGGCTGAGCCGATCGCAGCGCAATCGTCGATTGTCCGTAAATAATGGATGCCGGGCAAATCCGCGCCTGGTACGCTCAACCGTCGCGGTGTTCCGCCGGTGGCGATCAGCAAAGCGTCATATGGAAGGACATGGCCGTTCGCGAGAGTAACCCGACGTTTCGCGGAATCAACACTGGTCGCGATCAAACCAAGATGTAGACGAACGCCATATTGGGCAACATCTGCTTCGCTCAATCGTGTGCATGAGGAAAAATCGGCTTTGCCGAGCAATAACTCCTTCGATAGCGGCGGCCGTTCGTAGGGAAGATATGGTTCGGAACCAACCAGATCGATCGTGCCATTGAAGCCATCTTGCCGCATCGTCCGGATTGCCGCAGCGGCGGTCTGTCCCGCGCCAACAATCACAACATGATCGGTTGCGCCGGAAGCGGCCTGGGGCGTATTTTTTTTCCCAACCTCGGGGAATGAGGCGATCGTGGCTGGCTGATCGGTGTTGACGAAGATGTCAGTCCCTTCGACGCGGACGGCATATGTCTTCAGATCCTCGGTGAGGGGAGAGCAGAGTGCCTTTCCGCTGCGGATATCGAATTGTCCCTGATGCAACGGGCACTCAATCTTGCCGTCTTCGACCCAGCCCTCGGCGAGGAGCGCCAGCGCATGTGTGCAGATGCCATGCGTCGCGTAAATTTCCCCATCGAGATTATAGAGCGCAACATGAATACCGTTGATATCGGCACCGAGGGCTTTTCCCTCCGGGACGTCGCTCACCGAAGCCGCTCTCGTCCATGCCATCTGCGGCATCTCTCCCGTCGAAATTTATAATCAGTATAGCCCCGTTTTTTCGACGTGCAACTCTGCTGCATCGCAAGCTTTCTATAAAAGGATGCGGGAAATGCTGCTGTTGCTAAGAAAAAATAATCAGTGTACCATCATATCCGCATCAGAAACGGGGAGTCTCCCAT
>JAEXXW010000252.1 GCA_023405565.1 Pseudomonadota bacterium | reverse complement strand
CGTCCCGGAGGCATGAGTGACGAACTCACACCCGCAGGCGCCGCACCTTGCTCCATCAACAGCGTCACCGGTTGACGCCCCTCGTGAGCGAGGTGAGAAGTTATAGACATATATTCCTATAAATGTCAAGAACGTTTGGCTCGATTGGGTCAAAAAATCCCTGTAATTATTACGGGGTGTATTTTTTTATGAAATGCCGTGAACCAAGCCATTAGCACCATGCTCGACGAGTTAAGCGGTCATGCGCGATGGTTCGTAGCCGCAGCTTGGTTGTTGCTGATACTGGCATTCGCCATGTCGATCCTCGTCGGAGCGGCTTCCGGCATCGCGGTCTTTTATCATCCGCTCCATCAGAATACGCCATTTCATCTCGCACATCTCGATGTGGCTGAGGCGGCATTCTATGTGGCGATCATTATTGCTGTTGGATCATCGATTGCGCTGCTGCTTCGAAAGCCGCTACTGGCGTCAGTAAGTGTAATTCTGGCGCTGGTGCTTTTTCCCATCGGAGCAATGATCAGGCTGTCGTTCGCGCAACTTGGGCCGGAAGAATTTCAGCGATATATTGGCAACGAGCGCCTCATCATTCCCTGGACATTCAATCCGCGCGGTGATGATAAGCCAAATTCATTTGGCTTTCTTATGCAGCTTTGTGTCGAGAATTTACGAGGAAACTATGATCTTGAATGTCGTGACACTACGCAATTGATTGCCGAACCAAGACAAAGGGGTTTTCTGGCTTCATCCGATATGGACTTTTTCCAAAAGCATGTTGCGAATATGAGTTCGATCGCACCACGCAACAATCATCAAGGATACGAGTACAGGTCGCCGTCCGACAGCAGTGGCCAGGTGAGAGCCGAGCGCTACTACATACTTCGCGATGACGGGGGCAACCGATCCGTCTTACGAAATGCTCTGAATTTGGAATATGGCTCACACGGTACTGATTGATCGATATCGTCTTGGCTACTCGACGAAAGATACGCAAGGTTCTGATTGGCAAGCGCAGGACCGCAAACTCGCCGACTTGATTGCTTCGTGGCGAGCCTCTGATTCAAACTGACAACTTCGCAGCGTTCAGCGCAAGTCGCCTTACCCGCACCACGTTTCTCTGCGCCCGCCATCATAAGCGCGCACGACGCCGGCCTTGAGCAGCGCCGCGGAAATATCCGGGGTGTTGCGCGTCGCCGCGCTGGCAACGACGCGGCCGCCATATTTGTCGAAATCGATCCGGCCGATGGTGACGCCGCCGTCCGACAACAGGCGTTGCAACGCGTCGCGCGCTATCTGCGCCTGACGATATTCTTCCGCGCAGCGGGCGCCGAATTCCGGCGCATCGATGCCGCGCAGGCGCACCCGCGTCGTCACCTGCATGCCCGGCCAGATATGCACCCGCGCCTCGAAGGTGTCGCCGTCATTCACCCGCAACACCTCGGCGAAATGTCCGCCAGCGGATAACCGCGAATCTCGCAGGCCGGAGTCCCTGGAAAGCGGCTGAGCCGGTTCGACCGGTGTTGTCGCAAATGCCGACCGCACCGAATCTTTCAGCGCCGCGCCCGCAGCCATGCCGGTCACGAAGACGATACCCAGAAGCACGGCCGCCGCCGGTGACCGGGCGGACAATAATCTTGGGCCAAGGAACATGGTCCTATAGCAACACAGGCGGGAGCGAGTCGCAATCTCAATCTAAGATTGCAATCAAAGATCAGCGCAATTTTATCATGCGGCGCACCGCCGCGCGGATCTTGCAGGGAACCTATGCCCTCACCATCCTCTTGAGCGATCGGGAACGATGCAAAAGTCGCCCGGTCCAGGAGGGAAAGATGAATTATATCAAGACAGCCATGCTGCTGGCCGGCCTGACCGCGCTGTTCATGGGTGTCGGCTATCTGATCGGCGGCTCAAGCGGCGCGCTGATCGCGCTGGTCGTGGCCGCCGGCATGAACGTCTTCACGTACTGGAATTCGGACAAGATGGTCTTGTCCATGAACGGTGCGCAGGAGGTCGATGCGCGCACGGCGCCGGACCTCTACGCCATGGTGCATGAGCTCGCGGGCCGCGCGAACCTGCCGATGCCGAAGGTCTATATCATGGACAACCCGCAGCCGAACGCGTTTGCGACCGGCCGCAACCCGGAGAATGCCGCCGTTGCGGTGACGACCGGTTTGATGCAGCGCCTGTCGCGCGAGGAAGTCGCGGGCGTGGTGGCGCACGAGCTGGCGCATATCAAGAACCACGACACGCTGATCATGACGATCACTGCGACCATTGCCGGTGCGATTTCGATGCTGGCGCAGTTCGGCATGTTCTTCGGCGGCAATCGCGGGAACAACAACGGCATGGGCATCATTGGCACGCTGGCCATGGTGATCCTGGCGCCGATCGCAGCCATGCTGGTTCAGATGGCGATCAGCCGGACGCGCGAATATTCGGCCGATAAGCTGGGCGCGCAGATCGTCGGCCAGCCGGTCTGGCTCGCCTCGGCCCTGGCCAAGATCGCCAGTGCCGCGCAGGTGATCCCCAATGAGCCGGCCGAGCGCGATCCGGCGATGGCGCATATGTTCATCATCAACCCGCTGTCGGGGGAGCGGATGGACAACCTGTTCTCGACCCATCCGGCGACCGAGAACCGGATCGCGGCCCTGAATGCTCTGTCCCGGGAGATGGGGCAGAACGGTTTTGGTGGTGGCGGCGGTGGTGGCTATGACGACGGCTACAGCGCTGCGCCCCGTCCGAACGTCAGTGCGCCGGCGGCAAGCCCATGGTCGCGGGCCGGCCGCGGCGGCGGGTCGTCCGGTGGTCCATCCAGTGGTCCCTGGGGCCGCTAGGTTCGAGCCGATAAGGCTTGTAAGGCAAAGACTTACTGGGCAATAAAGCGGCGGGCGCCTCGCGCCCGCCGCATTTTCACATCCAGATCGGTTGGGGACGAATCGCTGCCGGCCCGGACATGATCCGCCGGCGGCCTGTCAGCGACCAAGTGCAGTGGGGTTTGCCGAAACGGGCGATCAGCCTTTTCGGAATGAAGGCCATTCGTGATACGTGAATTCAGGAAGCCGCCTCTTTTCGAGGCGGCACAACGAAGGGGGCCGTGTCGGTGGCGCGGGTGACGGTCGCGGAGCGTGGCAGGCTGTCGTGGCTGCTTATGCGCCGCGGGTTGCGTCGTGCCAGCGGTCGCATGAACACCCTGATGCCGTGGCGCCTTTTGCCGCGGAAGTCGGATCGTCTTCTTCTGTCACCGCAGGACCTGCGCACCGCCGACGCCACACGCGCGAGCGAAATCTATGCAGGGCGTTTCGCCTTTGCCGGCAAGATCGTGATCAGCGATGGCCGCTCGCCCTTCGAAATGGCGCCACCCTCGGACGAATGGGCGGCGGAATTGTGCGGCTTCGGCTGGTTGCGCCATTTGCGCGCGGCCGACTCGGCGATCACGCGCGCCAATGCGCGTGCGCTGGTGGATGAATGGATCGCCTTGCAGGGCCGCTGGAATGCATTGGCCTGGCGGCCGGATGTGCTGACGCGCCGGATCATCGCCTGGATCAGCCAGGCGCCGTTGATCCTGCAGGATGTCGATGTCCAGTTCTATCGCCGCTTCATGCGCAGCCTCACGCGGCAGGTGCGTTATCTGCGCCATAACGCGTCCGAAGCGCGCGCCGGCGCGCAAAGCCTGCAGGCGACGATTGCGTTGATGTATGCGGCCTTGTGCCTGACCAGCCAGGACCGGCATCTGCGCTCTACGATGAAACGGCTGAGCGATCAGCTCGATCAGCAGATCCTGCCCGATGGCGGACATATCAGCCGCAATCCCGGCGCACTGATCGATTTGCTGCTCGATCTGCTGCCGCTGCGGCAGGCTTTCTCCAGCCGCAACATGCCGCCGCCGCCGTCTTTGCTGAATGCGATCGACCGCATGATGCCGATGCTGCGTTTCTTCCGGCATGACGATGGCAACTTCGCCCTGTTCAACGGCATGGGGCCGACGCCGATCGATCTGCTCGCGACCATTCTCGCCTATGACGATGTGCGCGGCGAGCCGGTCGAGAATGCGCCGCATTCCGGCTATCAGCGCATGAAGCTGAATAATCTTCTCGTGCTGATGGATACCGGCAAGGCACCGCCGGTCGCCGCCAGCCAGGAAGCGCATGCGGGCTGTCTGTCGTTCGAACTCTGCGCCGGCGGCCAGCGCATCGTCGTCAATTGCGGCCTGCCGGCGATCAATCGCGAGAGCTGGCGCCAGGTGGCGCGGGCGACGGCGGCGCACTCGACCGTGACATTCAACAACACGTCGTCCTATCGCTTCCGCGAGGAAGGCCCGTTCCGCAAGCTGATCGGCGTGCCTGTCATCGATGGGCCGTCGGACCTCGTCATTGCCCGCGACGATACGCAGGAAGCGATCCTCTTGCGCGCCTCGCATGACGGCTATTCAAGCCGCTTCGGCATCATCCATCAGCGCTCGGTGATGCTGACCGCCGATGGCGCGAAACTCGAAGGCGAGGATATCTTCACGCCGACCCATGGCGAGATGCTGCCGCCCGGCGCGCGCGACGAATTCGCCATCCGTTTCCATCTGCATCCAGCGATCAAGGCGAGCCGTATTTCCGATGGCCATGCGGTGATGCTGGTGTTGCCGAACAAGGACGTCTGGACCTTCGAGGGTCATGAGGACCGCGTCGAGCTGGAGGAGAGTGTATTTCTCGGCGGCACCGACGGGCCGCGCCGCGCGGTGCAGATCGTGATTTACGGCCATGCGCGGCAGGCCTCGCGGGTGCACTGGACATTCACGCATACACCGCGCACACATCCGGCCGCCCGCAAGACCGGCGAGGCTGCGAAAAGCCGCAAGTCACAAAACGACAAGTCGCAAAACGAACCCGAATTGCCGTTGTAATTGAATGCACAGTATGTGTTGCCGCTCGTCCCCGCGAAAGCGGGGACCCAGAATGGCGGCTCTGGATTCCCGCATTCGCGGGAATGAGCGGAGAGATGGTTGCTAGACGACAGGTAGTGAGAGATATGACCGACACCCCGCGCCGCATCGAACGCGCGCTGATTTCCGTTTCCGACAAGACCGGCCTGATCGATTTCGCCAGGGCGCTGTCCGCGCAAGGCGTCGAGATCGTCTCGACCGGCGGCACCGCCAAGGCGATCGCCGATGCGGGTCTGCCGGTGGTCGATGTGTCGGAGCTGACCGGTTTCCCGGAAATGATGGATGGCCGGGTGAAGACGCTGCATCCGAAGGTGCATGGCGGCCTCTTGGCGATCCGCGCCAACAAGGAACACACCGGCGCGATGCAGACGCACGGCATCAAGCCGATCGATCTCCTGGTCGTCAGCCTCTATCCGTTCGAGGCGACGGTGGCGAAGGGCGCGGGCTTCGAGGATTGCATCGAGAATATCGATATCGGCGGCCCGGCGATGATCCGCGCGGCGGCGAAGAACCACGACGATGTCGCGGTGATCGTCGATGCCAATGATTATGCGCCATTGCTCGATGCGTTGAAGGGCGGCGGCACGACGCTGGATTTCCGCCGCCGTCTTGCGGCGAAGGCTTATGCGCGTACGGCCGCTTATGATGCGGCGATCTCCAACTGGTTCGTCG
>JAEXXW010000191.1 GCA_023405565.1 Pseudomonadota bacterium | reverse complement strand
GTCTTGAGCCGGCGGAGCTGGCAAACGAAATTGCCAGTCGGCTTCGGCAGAATGCGGGTCTTGGCAAGGCGCCTGAGACGACCGTGGATATCGCGCAGTATCGTCCCTTCTACATTCTTGGCGGTGTCGAGCGTCCTGGAGAATACAGCTATCGACCCGGAATGCTGGTCGTGAATGCCGTCGCCATTGCCGGCGGTGTCTACCGTCCTCCCCGGACCTCGGACTGGGGTTTCGAGCGCGATGCGATCACGGGCCGAGGCGACTTGCGGCTCGCGCGGGTTCGGCGGGATGAAATTCGAGCCAAGGAATTGCGGTTGAAGGCCGAGGCGGACGGGCTTGAGGTGTTCCCATCGATTCCGGCGGACTTTCCCCCGGGCGCGTTGAAATTCGCCAACGAGGAACGCGCTCTCTTTGCGGCAAGGCTCGAGCGACATCGTAATCACTATGTCGCGCTCGGCGCCACCATCGATTTGGTGGAGGGCGAGATCAAGTCGCTTCAGGACCAGATTCTGTCGGCCAAAAAGCAGGAAGAGTCCGTTGCGAAGGAATTGGAGGATACGCGCGGTCTGGTCGCGCGATCCGTCATTCCCGCGCCGCGCATCCTGCCGATCGAGAGGACGCTCGCGCAGATCGAGCGCGAAAAGAAAGAACTCGACACGGCAATCATGCGGGCACGTCAACAGATCAACACGTACCGGACCCAGCGGGATGGGTTGAAGGATGAACGACGGAGCGTGGCGTTGTCGGAGCTGCAGTCTCTGGAGCTGCAAAAGCAAGAGCTGGATGAGCGGGTCGAGACGGCCGAGCGTCTCATTTCCGGCTCCAGCTTGATGCTGGGCGGACAAGAAAACGCCGATGACAAGGACCGGGGTGCGACATTTGTCATCATTCGCAAGAGGGATGGCAAGCCTGTCGAAATGTCTGCTGTGGAGACGACGAGCCTCCAGCCGGGCGACATCGTCAAGGTGTTCAGGCCGCAAGACACGAACTCGACGCGTCAGGGCGCGCTGAGACGCGAAAGTCGGCGACTGCCTGACACCGTCGTGGAAGGACAATAGCGAGCCGACAAGGCATCAACCCAATCAACCAGGGCTGCGGTCCGCCTCATTCGTAAAGGCAGGAAACGGGCGTGAAGATGTATGTGTACAGAAATCCGGCCGCGACAATGCAGGGGCCGCGTACGGCGGATGAGACACCGGATCAGTTCGATCTGAGCTGGATGATCAGCGCTGTCCTCCAGCGCCGCAAGTTGCTTGTCATTCTTCCGCTGATTTTCATGGCGATTGCCACAATCTTTGTTCTTGTCCGGCCGTCGAGCTACACCGCTTCCACTCAGCTTCAACTTACAAACTTGCGGCTGACATTTGTGCGGGAAGACGCTTTTTTCGCGGAGACCCAACCCGATCCGAGTTTTCTGGAAACCCAGCTTCAGATCATTCGCTCCGATCGCGTGGCCATGACTGTGCTGACCAACTTGAAGATGATTTCCGCCGAGGCCTCGGCGGCCGACCGGGCGGAGGCGTTGGAAAGATTGCGGCGCGGTTTCTCCGTCGATCGTGCCGGCCTGAGTAACGTCGTTCAAATTCAGTACACGGCGAGGGATCCAGATCAGGCCGCGCGTGTTGCCAACGAATTTGCGCGTGCCTATAGCGCGGACCAGAATGCAGCGCGTTTTGATGCCGCTCAGTCCGGCAGCAGCTGGCTTCGTGAGCGCCTTCGTGAGGTCGGTCCCAAGGCGCGTGTGATTGCCGAGGCTCTGCCCCCGCAACACAAAAGCAATATCCGTGGAATTCTGATTATCGGGGTCGCTGGTGTGATTGGCGGCGTGGTCGCCGCCGCAGGTGCAATCCTGTGGAGGTTCTTTGATCCGCGCGTCGTTACGCCCGAAGAGGCAAATGCGGCGACGGGTGCGCAGTTTCTGGGCGTCATTCCAAAGCTGCCTTCCTCTTCGAAAGAAGCGGATTCAAAGCCGACAGATAGCGGAAAGTCTGAAGCGGACGGTCAAAACAAGAATTTTCGCGCTCAAAGTTCGACATTGTCTTATGCCGTGGATCATCCGCTCTCCGAAACATCTCGCACGCTTCAGAACGTGGAAGCCGCTTGCCGTGACCGGCTGGACGGAAAGGGCACTCGCTTCATCGGTGTTACGTCGACATTCGCAGGCGAGGGGCGTTCTGTTGTCGCGTCCAATCTTGCTTTCCTCCTGGCTGCGTCTCACAAGCGGGTGTTGCTCGTCGATGGCGATTTTCATTGCCGGACGCTGACGCGGACTTTCTCGCGCGACGATCGTGCCGGCCTGATTGAAGCCCTTCGCAACGACAAGATTGCTCTTGCGAGACAAGTCATCATCGAGAGCCGGACCAAGCTCCATTTTCTTCCGACCGGCAACGTGCGGAATGGTCAGGCCATCAGCCTCTGGAGCGACGGGATGCGCCGTGTGTTTGACGAGGCAGCGAAGGCCTACGATTACGTGATTTTTGATCTTCCGGGTCTCGGCGACTCTGGCGACATCCGTTCAGCCGCGCATTTCATCGAAGGTTTCCTTCTCGTCATCGGTTGGTGCCAGGCGACGCCGGCCAATATCAAGGCCGGGCTGGCCGCGGCTGGTATTTCCCCGGAGCGAATCATCGGGACAGTTCTCAACAATGTGGATGAGGCTGAAACCCGTTGGGTGTTGTCGCCGCAGCTTGCATTCGCGCGAATGCAGCGATCCGCTGACATGCCGCAGGCAGGTTGATAGGTCATGACGGAAGAGGTCAGTCCCAACGATATCGCGATCATCGGCCTGGCCCTTCGGGTGCCGGGCGCACGCAACGCGCAGGAGTTCTGGAAGAATCTGCGCGCTGGCATCGGATCGATCGAGAGGCGCGCGCCGGAGCAATTGATTGCAGCCGGCGAATCTCCCGAGAAGCTTCGCCGCAAGAACTACGTGCCCTACACGGCAGAGATGCCGGGCATGGCCGATTTCGACGCCGATTTCTTCGGCTTCAGTCCGAAGGATGCTGCGATCATGGATCCGCAGCATCGTCATTTTCTCGAATGCGTTTGGGAAGCGTTGGAGGACGCAGCGAGACCACCCGAGCGGGCCGTCGGTCCGGTTGGCGTTTTTGCGGGCTGCGGGATGGGCAGCTATTTCTATTTCAACCTGTGCAGCAATCGTCAGCTTGTGGACCAGGTTGGCATGTTCCTGCTCCGCCACACCGGTAACGACAAGGACTTCCTGTCAACGCGGGTGTCCTATCTGCTCGATCTGCACGGACCGAGCGTCAATGTTCAGACCGCATGTTCGACATCGCTCGTCGCCGTCCATTACGCCGCCCAGAGCCTGCTCAATGGCGAGTGCGATATGGCAATCGCCGGCGGTGTGACAATCGAGTTGCCACACGGCCGCGGCTATCTGTTTCAGGAGGGAGAGATCCTGTCTCCTGATGGGCATTGCCGGGCGTTCGATCATCGGGCGGCAGGAACGGTTTTTGGCAGTGGTGCTGGCGTTGTCGTATTGCGCCGGCTGGCGGATGCACTGGCCGATGGCGATCCCGTTCGCGCCGTTATCAAGGCGACCGCGATCAACAATGACGGGGCGGGTAAGGCGAGCTATCTTGCGCCGAGTGTTACGGGGCAGGCCGAAGCCATCGTGGAAGCACAGGCGCTTGCCGGTGTTGCTCCCGATACGATCCAATACGTGGAATGCCATGGCACGGGCACGAGCCTCGGCGATCCGATTGAGATCGCTGCTCTGACACAGGCGTTCCGGGTGGGGACGGACAAGACAGGATTTTGTCGGGTCGGCTCGGTGAAGTCCAATATCGGTCATCTCGATACGGCGGCCGGTGTCGTTAG
>JAEXXW010000012.1 GCA_023405565.1 Pseudomonadota bacterium | reverse complement strand
ATGGGATAGAGCGTGTAATCAATCCCAACATCCTTCTGTTCGCCGCTCTTGGCTTCGGCCTCGAAGATATCCTTCTCGCCAACCTGCAACTGGGTGGCATAGCGGCCACGCACAATCTGTCCCCACGTGAGGTCGGCGCGCAGCCGGGCCTTCAGCGCGTTTGGATTGACGCCGGACTTTTCAAGCTGTTTGGCAAACTGGTCGGCGGACGCACCGGCATTGCGGGCGATATTGCCGAAGGCGTTATCGACCTCGGCGTCGCTAATTTCGAAATTGAAGCGTTTGCCGGCGAGAATCTTGAGCTTGTCATCGATCAGCTCATTGATCACGTCTTGCCGGGACTTCGTCTTGCCGCCACCGCCGAGAGCCATAAGGCGTCCCCGTTGCTCGATATCATAGGCTGTGATCGGCTGGCCGGTGACGTAGAGGACGATCTGGGCTTTGGCGGTCGAGCCGGCCGCGGTCAGAAGAAAGATCGCGATGGCCAAAGCCCGCAGGACGGGGAGGGGCGCCAGCGAAATCGTTTGTAACTTACCATGCGTCATCGATAACAGCTGCCATATTGGGACAGATATCAAAGCCGGGTAACCTCAGACTGCCCGGCTTTCCGGCTTTATAGACCACCGCCGATAGAGCCCACACCGGTCGATGTCTGCGTGGTGCCGAGCGTGCGCAAGCCGAACTGCACCATCACCCGATGATCCTTGGTCGGATTGCCGCTGTAGGTATAGTTGGTGATGTAGTTCAAGGCCAAGATAAGGCAATCGTCGACATAACCGAGGCCGAGCCGCGTCTGGTCAAACTTGTCCGCGTCAAGGTCATATCGCGCCGCGGCGATCATGGCCCAGTTCTGCGACATCTTGTACGACACGCCGCCCAGAATGCCCTCGCGTCGGGTCAGGAACCCGAGTTCCGGCTGCGCGGCATAGTTGCCGTAAAGCGCCTGGAGCGAGAGCCGGTCGAAATTGGCCTTCGCCTCGAGCTCGAAACGCTTGATGTCGAGATTGTCCTCGCTCAGCCGATACCGGTTGGTGAAGGTGAAAATACGGTCCGGCTGATAGGAGATGCGGGCAACATAGTCGGATGCGCGCGTATCGAGGCCGCTATTCAGACCCGTATTGGTGGCGTCGCCAGCGGCAAAGGAGTTGAGGCCGAACAACTGATAGGATTGTCCGAACAGCATGTTCACGTAACCGCCCTGATTGAACTGCGCGGTATATTGCACGCCGTAGTTCGCCCGGCCGCCACCTTCCACGCGATCCCAACCCGAGAACTTGTCGACGCGGAACAGGTTGCCGTCGTCGAAGACGAAGCTTCGCGCATCCTCGTTCGGAAGCTTGCCGATTTGCGTCTCATTGGGACGCGCAATGATTTGCGCGATTGGCTCGATGATATTCGTGCCCCAGGACTGCACGTTGATGAAGGGATAGCGATATTCAAGGCCGACCACCGGCATGCCGCGGAACAGCGCGGTATCGCTGGTTTCGATGAAGTTCGCGACGCCCGGCTGGTTGCTCAGGTTGACCGAAGCGACGTCGGCGCGCAGCGAGAAGAATGGCGTGAATATCTGGCCGAGGGGATCGGTGAAGGATTTACGCCAATTGGCTTCTGCGGAAAGTCGCGTGTAGCTGCCGGGCGCGCCGCGCAGCAGACAATTCTGGGTATTCTTCACCGCCGGATCCGCGGTGGCCAGACCGCAGGCGTTAGAATCTACGGCGAAGGCTGTGATCGGGTCGAATGACGCGGTCTTTCGCGACAGGCTGGTCAAATTGAACTTGAAGCCGAGTTCGCCCCCCAGCACCGGCTGTCCGACGATGTAGTTGTAGTCGATCACCGGATGCACGATCGGCAACTGGTTTTGATCGTCGAATTCAGAGAAGCCGTAATAGTGGATCGCCCTGGCATCGAAGTAGGAGCGGTTGCCGCGGCCCGTCAGGTAAACCTGGGAGACACCTTCCATCTGGTTGCCCAGGAACGGATCGTTCGATCTGTTGGTGAAGCTCTTCAGACGGTAATCCTGATAGAAGGTCTTGTCCGAAATCAGCAGGGCGTCCCAGCCCCAGACCCATTTCTGGTTCAGGGCAAACTGGCCGTTCGATTCCACGGCACCACGCCAGTCGCGATAGCCGGGTGTCGGCGTGCCGTCCGTGTGAATGAACTCTTCCTTGTCGAGCTGCCGGATGCCAGCGGCGCGAATGGAGTACGCACCATTAATCAGCCGGTGGCGGAACTCGGCCTGCAGCAACGGTCCCTGCTTGGTCGTGATCGTCGGCGTCAGTGTCAGGTCGTAATTCGGGGCCAGCGCCCAGAAATAGGGGAGCGCCGCCGTGACACCCGTCTTCGTGTCGGACCCGAAAATCGGCATCAGGAAGCCGCTCTTGCGCTTCACTGAAGGATCGGGAGCCGAGAGATACGGGAAATAGGCAACCGGCATACCGAAGAATTCGAGCTGCGCCTGCTCGAAATAGATCATCTTCTCCTGCTCATCGTGGATGATGCGCGCGCCCTTGACCTGCCACAGTGGCGGTTTCTTGGGGTCTTCCTTGCAGGCCTCGCAGGCCGTGTAGACACCGCTTTGCAGCACCGAATAGCGGCCTTCGCTGCGATCGACGCGCGCTGCCGCAAAGCGGGTGGCATCGGCCGTTTCGAGGCGCAAAGAATCGACAAAGCCGTCGCGATAATCGTCGTTGAGTTCGAGGATTTCGCCGTAGGTGATATTGCCGTTCGGTTCGGTCAGACGGACATTGCCTTCCGCGCGCAGCCGCTTGGTCTTCTGGTTGTAGATGACCTTGTCGGCCTCGATGGTGGAGCCATCGTAATAGATCTGCACATTGCCGACGGCATTCACGCGTTCATTGACGTGGTCGTATTGGACCTCATTTGCCTGAACCATCATCTGCTTGTCGCCGCGCGCAGCCGTGGTCGGCGCCGCCTTGGGCTTGGGCGGACGCTGTTCGAACCTGAAGAAATCCGTCTGCGCCGACGCAGGCGATATCGTCGCCAGCCCGGCCATCGCCGCGGCGCCCCACACCAGCGCCG
>JAEXXW010000705.1 GCA_023405565.1 Pseudomonadota bacterium | reverse complement strand
GCACCTCAATCAGCGCAATAAGACAACAATCCGTTCCTCTTTATGTCACCGAAGTCCGATGATTTCTCGCGCCTCAGCGGGCGTTGCCGGCTCGAACCCCAGATCCCGGATAATTCGAACAATGCGGTCGACTTGCTCGATGTTCTTTGCCAGGCGCCCGCGCGAATAATACAGGTTGTCCTCAAGACCGACGCGAACATGGCCTCCCAGCAAGATCGACTGCACACCCGCATTCAGCTGATGCGGGCCAATCGCGCTGACGTTGAAGATCGCGTCCTTGGGCATCATATCGACCATCTGCTGCAATATTTTCGGCGTGTAGGGCATCGCCCCTTGGAACGCGCTTACGCCAAGAACAAAATTGATGAAATAGGGCGGCTCATCAAGCCCAGCTGCGATACAAGCCTGCACATCCTGCAAAAGATGCGTTGGGCTGAATACTTCCCACTCGGGCTTAATCCCCCTATCCTTCATCATAGTTGCGAGCTGCCGGCACCGTTCCGGGGAAGTATTCATAAGAATTTCACGGCCTTCGAAGCTCGCGATGATCGTGGTCGGATCAAGCGTGCACATCTCCGCGCCCGCTTCCATTCCCTTGATGCGCTCATCGAACATGATCTCAGCATATCCGTTCGGCCCCTGCCGGACCATGTCACCGTTAATGCCGCCACCAGTGGAGTTATTGATAACGATGTCGCATTTTTCGCGGATGAGAGAATTGATCCGGCGATATACGGCCGGATCACAGGTCGCTTGATCATCAGACGCGCGCCGCGCATGCACGGCAACCACGCTGGCACCCGCATTGTAGCAACGATAAACATCCTCGGCGATTTCTTCCGGTTGCGTCGGAAGATTCGGATTTTGCGCCTTGCTCGCCATTCCTCCCGTTGGCGCAATCGTCACGATGATCTTGTTACCATTCGCCATTACGCTTCCTCCAATCTTTCATTGTTTAGCAGACCGGCTAACTGTCCAACGCAGCGTCTGTTAGCCCAGACAATTCATGTCACCGCGCACCATATATCTCGCGCAGTGTCTTTCGCAGTATCTTTCCAGCGGCGTTCTTTGGAAGAGTGTCAGTGATGAAGAGGTCTTTCGGACATTTATATCCGGTGATCTTGTTTCGAACGCGCGCCAATATGACATCGGGAGCCACGTCTGCATTTCTCAATACGACGGCCGCGACCACCTTTTGTACCCAACGCGCGTCTGGCAGATCGAATACGGCGACCTCGGCGATGTCGACATCTTGCAACATCACCTCTTCGACCTCGCGTGGATAAACGTTCTCGCCGCCGGTGACGATCATGTCGCTCTTGCGATCCAGAATGTAGAGGTAGCCTTCTTCATCCATCCGGCCGAGATCGCCGGTTCGCAGCCAACCATCTTGAAGCGCCCCGGCTGTTGCGTCCGGATTGCGCCAATAGCGCGCCATCGTCATCGGACTGCGCACCAGAACCTCACCAATCCCCTCCCCGTCCGCTTGGTCCGGCGGAGCGAGCCGCAACTCCACGCTCTTCAAGGGCCGACCGCAGGAAAGTAGCAATCCCTCTCGATCCATTGCCGCTCTTCGATGATCATCGGGAGTGAGGCAAGTCACCACTCCAGCCTCCGTCGAACCATAACCTTGCGCAAACCCGCAGGCGAATGCAGCAGTAGCTCGCTTCAAAGTATCCGTTGGCATCGAAGATGCCGCATAAAAAATTCGGCGTAGCGAGGTAAGGTCGAACGCGGCGAGATTGGGCTGCTCCAGCAGCGTGTGGATCATGGTCGGCACAAGATGCGTATTGGTGACGCGATGTCTCGCCATCAATTCCAGAACGCCCCTTGGATCGAATTGCGGCATGATGACCGTTGTGGCTCCGGCGGCAAAGCTGGGGAAAAGGTGATACCACATGCCACCGACGTGAAAGAACGGCATCGGAGCGAGCGTCACATCCCGATCGGTTAAGTCGAACATCTCACGGGTTGCCGTCTCGCAATTTAGCAACAAACTGCGATGGATCAACTCAGCGCCTTTTGGGGCACCGGTCGTGCCGCTCGTATAAAGCAAACAGGCGGTATCGCCCGGCGACACGCGCGCTTCAAGCGGCGCGGAAGAGGCACCGGACAACAAGGCTTCATAACTTTGCCAGCCGCTCGGTGGCGCATCAAAACTGATGAAATGACTTACGAAGGGAAGCGCTGCACGCATCGCTTCGATGACAGGAATGAAGGATGACTCAACAAGAAGTGCGGCGGGCTGTGCATTTTCCAGCACACCCGATAATTCTTGCGGCGACAAACGCCAGTTTAATGGAAGCGCTATGAAGCCACCCGCCGAAACACCATAGGCTTCGACATATTCGATCCGATTGCGTGCCAGAATAGCAACGCGGTCACCAGCCTTTAGCCCGCTATCACGCAGCACATTGACAAGACGGACAACACGTTCGCCAAGCGCAGCAAATGTACATGATTTTCCATCCGGCTGAACAAATGCCGGCTTTTCACCAAAGCGCTCGGCATTGAGCCGAAAGACATCGCCGATCACCTGAAACCGCGGCGGGCGCATGACGACGACCTTAAACGCTCGGTCTTGCCACTTTCGCCGCTCGCTTCTCCAGAAATGCCTTCAGACGCTCCTTCGCATCGACCGAGCCCTGCACGACACCCGACACCATCGCCTCGGTGAACAGCCCCTCTTCCGGTCCCATCTCAGCGATCCGCGGCAACGCCTGGATAATCGCAAAATTGCTCAGCGGCGCGTTGGTCGCAATCCGCTTTGACAATTCAAGGCCTTTCGCTATTCCCTCGCCTTCGCCGACCAGGTATTGCGCGAATCCGAATAGATAGCCGTCCTGCGCATTCAGCGTGCGGCCAGTCATCATGAGGTCAAAAACGCGCGGCACACCGATCAACCGCGACAAGCGCATCGACCCGCCTCCACCAAGGAAAATACCGCGCTGCCCCTCCGGCAAACCATAATACGTTGACGGCTCTGCCACACGGATGTGCGCACAACTTGCCAGTTCGAGCCCCGCGCCAATCACCGCACCGTGCAACACCGCCACAACCGGTGCGCGCGAATATTGCACGTGATGGAATGTTTCGTGCCATTCGCGCGACAGCATCGCCCCTTCGGCCGCATCCTTTTCCGACAGTTCCGATAGATCGAGACCCGCAGAGAAATTGTCTCCGGCCCCGCACAGAACAACACCTTTCACATCATCAGCGAGATTGGAAAAGAACAGACGAATACCAAGCAGCATCTCGCCGCCAATCGCATTGCGCTTTTCCGGACGGGAAAGGCGCAGAACAGCGATTTCATCGTGCCGCTCCGCCTGCATGGATGACGGCAATTCGATATTCACTTTGCCCCAACTCGTCCCCACACGAACCTCCCATCCACTATGGCGTGGGTAAACCCCACTGCCTTGTTCCATACTTATCAGTATGGGCCTCTCGAATCTGTATTGTCAATTGTGATTGCGGCTTTGCATGCAGCCCGGCGCTAGTCGCTGCAACGAAATAGGAGAAATTTGCAGGGCAACGTTGGCGCACCACCGGTCACGAAATGAGACACAGCGCAAGGCGGAGCACCTAATTTCGGCGTCCGGCATACGTCTGAAAGCCTGCTATTCGGATATAGTCCTGCTTTACTGCGGCTTCAGCCCCATTCCGCCAGCAATCATGTTTCGCATGATTTGCGAGGTACCGGCGACGACGGTCGCGATGCGCGAGTCGCGATAATGCCGCTGCATCGGATATTCCATGCTGTAGCCGTAGCCGCCGTAGATCTGCATGCCCATGTTGGCGACCTTGACATAGACCTCCGACGCGAACAGCTTCGCCATATTGATCTCGTTCATGGCACTCTTGCCCTCATCGACCATCCAGGCGGCGCGATACATCAGCGAGCGCGCGGCCTCCACTTCGGTCTGCATGTCGGCCAGCATATGCGCGATCGACTGGAAGTTGCCGATCGGGCGGCCGAACTGCTTGCGCTCCTTCGCATAGTTCAGCGCAAGATCGACCACACCCTGCGCGCTGCCGACGTCACAAGCCGCGACGGTAATACGCTCGGTCTGCAGGCCGGACAGCAGAGCATCCCAGCCCTTGTTCACGCCACCAACGATCTGGTCTTCGGG
>JAEXXW010000686.1 GCA_023405565.1 Pseudomonadota bacterium | reverse complement strand
TGCGGCTGGTCGGGCCCAATACGCAAGGGCTGGTCAACTTTGGCTGTGGCGCGATTGCGAGCTTTGCGACGCTGATTGGCGAAGTTCCGCCGCATGACGGCCCTGTGGCAGTCATTAGCCAGAGCGGTGCAATGAGCGTTGTGCCTTACGCATTCCTGCGCGCAGAAGGGCTTGGCGTGCGTCACGCGCATGCAACCGGTAACGAATGTGATCTCACTGTTTCCGATCTCGCGCTGGCTGTTGCCCAGGATGAAAGCATACGACTGATCCTTCTTTATATGGAATCCGTCCGGAAGCCGTCAGTCCTAGCCGAAGCGGCGAGGATTGCGCACGCCCGGGGCGTGCCGATCTTGGCGCTGAAAGCTGGGGTGTCGAAGCGAGGGCAGGCCGCTGCCAGTTCTCATACAGGCGCTTTGGCAACGGAGGATAAAGTTCTCGACGCTTTCTTTCGTCAACATGGAATATTGCGTGTTGAAGATGAGCGCTCCCTTGTGTCTTCCGCACGCCTCCTCATGAGCGGCTTACAAATGAATGGGCGCCGGCTGATCTCGATCAGCAATTCGGGGGCCTGCTGCGTCATGTCGGCCGATGCGGCCGATCGGCACTCGCTGGAGATGCAGCCGCTGCCCCTATCGGTCAGGAAGCGACTGGACGCCGTCCTGCCAGCATTTGCCAGCAGCGAAAACCCGATCGATCTCACCGCGGCCTTATTGAGCAATAGCAAGCTGTTCGGCCAAGTTCTCTCCATCGTTGCCACGGACGATTTGGCTGACGCCTTTTTCATAAGCCTGCCAATGTCGGGTAAGGGCTACGATGTTCAACAATTTGCGCGCGATGCAGCCGAGTTCATGACTCGGACTGGAAAGCCGACGGTTGTCGCAAGCCCCCTCGAGAGCACTCGTGCCCTTTTTGAGCAGGCTGGGGTTCCGACATTTGTACACGATGAAGATGCCATGTTTGCGCTGTCGCAACTCGCGGCCGTATCCCAATTGCGCCGCGACGCAGGGCGCATCCGGAATGTTGAAAGTACGGACCGGCCTGCAGTCGCGGGAGCGAATGGAAAAAGCGGGTTTCTGTCCGAATACGAGAGCTTGCGGCGTATCGGCGACATCAACATTCCCACCGTACCGTATCGCCTTTGCCGAAATACTGATGATCTGAACGCGGCTCTCGATGGGTTGCCGGGCCCTTGGGTTATTAAAGCTTGCTCTTCGGAGATCCCGCACAAGTCGGAGTATGGCTTGGTGCGTCTTGCGATCAACGATCGGGCGGATGCTTTGGCCGCGTTCGATGCGATATCCCAGCAAGTCAGAGATCTTAACAAGAGCTCGGAAGGCGTCATCGTTGCGACGATGCAATCAGGCCGACGCGAAATCGTCATCGGCGGCCGCTGGGACGAACAGTTCGGCGCGGTTGTCATGATTGGTGATGGCGGAAAGTATGTCGAGTCAATGCCGGACGTCATAACGCTGGTTTATCCATTTGATGCCGAATATGTAGCCGGAAGAATGGACCAACTGCGAATCGCTGCGCTGTTTGCCGGCGTGCGCGGAGAGCCCCCCTGGCCCGTACGGCAGATCGCGGAAGTTGCTGTCAATCTTGGTGGCTGGATTCACGATCATGGTGGACGGATAAAATCGGTCGATATAAATCCGCTCATAATTGGCCCCCATGCGTTTGCGGCGGCGGACGCATTGGTAGAGGTAGATCATGTATGATGGAGGCACAGTCGACCATGCCGGATACAGGACGCCGGTCACCGGCGAGGAAGTTGGCTGAATCAAAGGTACGCTCAAGCAAGAAGCCGAGTCGAACGGCGAGGGACGAGCCGCGGGCGAAGCACTTCGTCAATGGCTTGGCCAAGGGCTTGTCGATGATACAAGCGTTCAGCAGCGAAACGCCTGCGGTAACTCTCGCCGACGCTGCAGTCGCAACCAACCTGACTCGTGCTTCTGCCCGGCGAATTCTGATGACGCTGGAGGATCTGGGGTTCGTTGCACGTCAGGGAGAAAGGCACTTCATCCTCACTCCCAAGGTTCTTTCACTGGGTTACGCTTATCTGGCCTCGATGCCACTTTGGGCGTTCGCAGATCCTGTCCTGGAAGAGCTCGTCGAAGACCTCGGCGAGACGTGCAGTATCGCAGTTCAGGATGATACCGAGCTGGTCTATGTCCTCCGAATTCCGGTCCATAGAATACTTAGCCAAGGTGTCACGAT
The DNA here is from genome assembly GCA_023405565.1 of Pseudomonadota bacterium. Classification (GTDB taxonomy): domain Bacteria; phylum Pseudomonadota; class Alphaproteobacteria; order Rhizobiales; family Xanthobacteraceae; genus Pseudorhodoplanes. Next base: position 1,444 of record JAEXXW010000686.1, on the reverse strand, counting down.
TGGCTCGCGACTTCCCCTTTATTGCCATTCGGCCGGCCGTACACTCCTTGCCGGTCTGAACGCGACCCAGCTTGAATCCTATTTCGCTCGTGCAAAATTCAAGTCATACACATCGAAAACCATCGTAGATCCAACGAAATTGAAACGCGTGATCAACGATGTCGGTCAGCAAGGCTATGCGTGGGTCAGCAGCGAAATGGAAGAGAACATTAGCGGTTTGTCCGTGCCGATCCGTCAATCGGACGGGCGTGTTATTGCTGCCTTGAACGTGAGCCTCAATCAGCCCGGAGTCAAAGAGGACGATGCTATCAGGCGCTTGTTACCAAAGCTGACGATGGCGGCGGACAGATTGAATGTGTCCCTGTCTGTGGGAGCCCGTGCGCCACAGCGGCAAGCGGGAAAGTTGGCGGTGTCGCGAGCCGTATGAAACTGTTCGAACCGATTAGTCTGGGTCGGCTTAAGCTTCGGAATGGTATTGCCGTTGCGCCGATGTCGCGCATGCAGGCCAATGCGGATGGTACCGTATCCAATGGGATAGCGGACTATTATGCAAGATATGCCAGGGAGGGAGTAGGGCTGGTTTTCACGGAAGCCGCGTTTATCGACGAGGTTTCGAGCCGTGCCTATTTCAATCAACCAGGGCTCGCAACCGATGCTCAGCGCGATTCTTGGCGCGATGTCGTTGAGGCCGTTCACGGTGCCGGCGGACGTATTTTTGCGCAGTTGCAGCACGGTGGGCGCTTGGCGGAACCTGGCTTGAACCCTCTGCACTTGGCAGCGTCTGATGGATTGGCACCCGGTAATACATGGCAAACCGGACGACCGAATGTTCCGGCACGTGCGGTGACACAGACCGAGCTCTTTTCTATTGTCGATTCATTTGCTCACGCCGCGAGACGCGCTGTCGAGATTGGCTTCGATGGGATCGAGATCCACGGTGCCAGAGGTTACCTTGTCGACGACTTTCTCTCCGCGAGCACCAATCTTCGTAACGACGATTTTGGTGGTACGCTCGAACGACGATTAAGATTTCCCACTGAAATATTGAAGCGGGTTCGTAGCGAAATCGGCAATGCGCCGCTCAGCTTTAACTTCTCACTCTACAAGATGGACGATCCCAGATACTTGCCGCCGGGAGGGCGGGAGGAAGTCGTGTCAATCGTTCGAGCGATCAGGCAATCTGGTGCCGATATCTTGCATGTCACGACCCGTAAGGCGGTTCGTCCGGAAGCATGGGGTGAGCCCCTGGCTCAAACTGTAAACCGTTCGCTGCCCGATATGCTGGTGATTGCCAATGGCGGTATGAGTGCGCTTGAGGATTGTATGGAGGTTATGCGCATGACCGGGGCATCAATGGTATCTATCGCACGGTCGCTTCTCGCGAACCCGGACTGGATCACGAGGGTGAGAAATGGGCTGCCTTTGGCGCGATATGTGCCTGGCC
>JAEXXW010000680.1 GCA_023405565.1 Pseudomonadota bacterium | reverse complement strand
TGCACCATTGGTCTGCGCATATTTCTTGATCGCGTCAGACTTGCTGATCACGTCCTTCCAGATGGTCTCAAGCGTCTGATGCACCGCGGCCGGCGTGTCCTTGTGGACGAAGATGCCGAAGTAATTCGGATCGGGCTTGAAGCCCTGCACCGACGCTGTCACCGGCGGGATGGAGCCGAAGCCTTCCAGTTCCAGCGGCTGGTCGGAGAGAACGGCAAGGGGCTTTAAGCGCTTGCCGCGGATCATGTTCGCCTGCTCGACAGCAAGTTGCGTCGTCAGCTCGGTTTCGCCGGCCACCGTCGCAACAACGGCCGGATTGCCGCCGTCATAGGACACGTGCTTGTAGGTGACCCCGAGCGCACGCGAGAAGGCTTCGATCGCCGCATGTCCCGATGAATTGATACCGGCTGTTGCCACCGACACGCCATTCGGCTTCGCCTTCATCGCATCGACGACGTCTTTCGCGTTCTTGTAAGGTGTCGATGGATTGGCGCCGAGCACCGAAACGTTGACGACGCTCAGATAAAGCTTCCAGTCGGCGATCTTGGTGTCGAGCAAGCCGCTGACAACATAGGTGCCGATGTCTTTCGCCGCGCCCGCCGTCCAGGTGTAGCCATCCTGCGGTGCCGCGAGGGCGTTACGTGTGCCGATCGATCCGGATGCGCCAGCCTGATTGACGACGACGATTTTCTGGCCAAGCGCCTTTTCGATTTCCGCGGCGGTGACACGCACCACCTGATCGGTGGAGCCGCCCGCGGCCCAGGGTACGATGATGGTGATGGGGCGTTCGGGCTTCCAGGGATAGTTTTGTGCGGATGCCGCGCCGGCCATGACCAGAACGGCAGACGCAATAAGAGCGCCTGTTCGCAGCATGATGTCCTCCCAAATATCGTTCGTGTCCGGCTTTTTGCCGGTTTGGATCAGATTACCGTGCGCGCAGTGGCGGGCGTCTCGCCAGCCTACGCCTTTGCGCTAAGTAACTGTCTAGTTACAAATGCACCATGAAGGCGCAAAAAGCGCAAGAGGGAACACGCGGGCAGAGGACCATTCGCCCCCGCGAAAAAGGGCCGCAGGGCGGTGCCATATTCCCGCTTTGGCGTGACGAGCCGAATTCGATCGTCGCTATGGCCGCAAATAGCCGAGGATGACGTCTTCGATGTGTTTGCCGCGCTCGGCCAGGGCGTCGCGTTCGCTGAGGTCGCGTCCAAAAATCGTCGACAGCGTGAAGCGGTTCGACATGTAAAAAAATCCAAGTGAGGCGATGCTCACATAAAGCTGCACAGGATCGACGCCGGTGCGGAAGATGCCTGCCTTGACGCCGCGTTCAAGCACGGCGGTGATGATGCCGACCAGCGGCGAGTGCAGCTCGCGGATCTTTTTCGACGTCTTCAGGTGTCTTGCACGGTGCAGATTTTCAGTGCTGAGCAGACTGAGAAATTCCGGATGCTCGATGAAATAGCTCCAGGTGAAGGCGACCAGTTCACGCATGGCGTCGACGGGATCGCGATCGGTCAGGTGGAGTTTGATTTCCGCGTTGCGAATATCGGCGTAGGTTTCTTCGAGAACGGCGAGATACAAGCCCGTCTTGTCGCCGAAATAATAATAGATCATCCGCTTGTTGATGCCGGATCGCCGTGCGATCTCGTCCACCCGCGCGCCGTCGAGGCCATGGCTTGTAAATTCTTCGGTCGCGGCAGCGAGGATCGTGGCGCGTGTGCGTTCGGGATCGCGCTCGCCGGGGGAGCGGGGCGGAGTCTTGGCCTTCGGAGGCGCCGAAGCGTCCATTACGATGCTCCCACTCTCACGCGCCGCCGGAGCGGGTGTCTCAGGTCGCATCGCGGTGTCCTGAGATCGCCGGCGTTGAAAAGCAAGGACGCCGTCGCCGCTGTTACCTTTTCATCGGTCTGCGGTGACAGCGCTTGCATGATCAGTCGTCCTTGCCGAGTGAGCCGAAGCCACGTCCTTCGGCCGCAAGCTTTGCGAGCAGCGGCGCTGGCTCATATTTCTTGTCGCCCGTCTGTTTAGCAAATTCCGCGAGACGATCGCGGATATAGGGCAGGCCCACCTGGTCGGCATAATACATCAGACCACCGCGCCAGACGGGGAAACCGTACCCATAGACCCAGATGACATCGATATCGCCGGGCCGCTGCGCAATGCCTTCCTCGAGGATGCGTGCGCCCTCATTGATCATCGGGAATAGCAGGCGCTCCAGAATATCGTCGCGCGACAGCGTGCGGCGTTCGATGCCGAGCCGCTTCGATGTCGCAACGATCAGCGCCTCGACTTCGGGATCTGGCTTTGGCGTGCGCGAACCGGCCTCATAGAGATAGAAGCCCTTGCCGGTCTTCTGGCCAAAACGGCCCATCTCGCACAGCTGATCGGCAATCTCGGCCTTCGCGCCTTGCGCCTTGCGCATGCGCCATGAGATGTCGAGACCGGCGAGATCGGTGACGCCGAACACGCCAAGCGGGAAGCCGAACGAGGTCAGGGCGCCGTCGATGTCCTGCGGCAATGCGCCTTCGAGCAGCAGGCGCTCTGCTTCCGTCGAGCGCACGCGCAGGATGCGGTTGCCGACGAAGCCATGGCACACGCCGACGACGACCGGCACCTTGCCGATCTTGCGCGCAACCGAGATCGCAGTGGCCAGCAATTCCGGCTTGGTGTCGGCGCCGCGTACGATCTCCAGAAGGCGCATGACATTCGCCGGGCTGAAGAAATGCATGCCGAGCACGGACTCGGGACGCTGCGTGAAATGCGCGATCTCGTTGACGTCGAGATAGGAGGTGTTGGTTGCAAGGATTGCACCCGGCTTGCTGGTCGCATCCAGCTTGCCCATGACATCGCGCTTGACGCCGATGTCCTCGAATACGGCTTCGATCACCA
>JAEXXW010000669.1 GCA_023405565.1 Pseudomonadota bacterium | reverse complement strand
ACCACGATCTGTCCCGGCGCGATCAGCGCGCCCGACAATTGCGTGGTGCCGGCCCAGCCGCCGAAGCCGACGACAAGCACGGCAACGACAATCGCCCCGGCGATGATATGCCGATGGATCGACGGCTGTGTGGCGGATCCTGCGCTCATGCGGACGTCCCTCTCGTCTCCGGCACGACTTTCAGCGGCTGCGGTTGCGAGGGCCGTTGTAGCACTTTTGGCAGCACCATGTCTTTCGGGCCGACCGGATGCTGCATGCGGCCATTGCTCATCACAAGAACGAGATCGACCGCCTCCAGGGCGCTCGGCCGATGGGCGATGATGACGGCGATGCCGCCGCGCTTGCGCACACTCATGACCGCGCGGGCCAGTGCTTCGTCGCCATCGAAATCGAGATTGGAATTCGGCTCGTCGAGCACGACAAGGAACGGGTCGCCATAGAGCGCACGGGCCAGGGCGATGCGCTGCGCCTGGCCGGATGACAGCGCGCTGCCCTGTTCACCGACCTGCGTTTCATAGCCTTCCGGCAGGCGCACGATCAGGTCATGCACGCCGGCGGTCTTGGCCGCATTGACGATGGCCTCGGGGTCCGCATTCGCTTCGAACCGTGCGATATTCTGCGCCACGCTGCCGGCCAGCAATTCCACATTCTGCGGCAGTTAGCCGATATGCCTGCCGAGCGCTTCCGGCATCCATTGATCGAGCGCGGCACCATCGAGCCGCACGGTGCCGCGCACCGGCTGCCACAATCCGACCAGCAACCGCGCGAGCGACGACTTGCCCGACGCGCTCGGTCCGATGATGCCAAGGCCGCTGCCAGCGGGGATGCTGAAGCCGACCTCCTGCAACACGATCTTCTGCGTGCCGGGCGGCGCCGCGGCGGCATTTTCCACCGACAGATTCGCCACCGGGGCCTGCAGCGCCATCATCTCTTTCTGCGGCGGGAACAGGGAGAGCAGGCGATTGAGGCGCGCCCAGCTTTGCCGCGCGGCCTGGAAGCCCTTCCAGTTGGCGATGGCGAGATCCACCGGCGCCAGCGCCCGCGCGGATAGGATGGAGCCGGCGATGATGATGCCGGCAGAGGCCTGCTGATTGATAACGAGCAATGCGCCGACCGCGAGCACACCGGACTGCACCAGCATCCGGAATGATTTCGAGATCGCGCCGAGCCCGCCGGCCACATCGCTGGCGCGGCCGTGGCTCGCCATGTAGCGGCGGTTGGCCTCGGCCCAGCCACTGGCGATCCGCGGGACCATGCCCATGGCGGTAATTGCTTCGGCATTGCGGATGGAAATCTCGGCCAGCCCGTTGCGCATCATCGCGTGGCGGGTGGAATCCTGTGTCGGCTTTTTGGTCCAGCGTTCGGTCAGGATCGTCAGCGTGACGAGGATGATGGCGCCGATCAGTGCGGCAAAGCCGATCCAGAAATGAAAGAAGATAAAACAGATGCCAAGATAAACGGGCAGCCAGGGCAGGTCGAAAAATGCGATCGGCCCCGAGCCGGAGAGGAATGAGCGGATATTGTCGAGATCGCGCAGCGGCTGCAGCCCGTCGCTGCGATTGCCGGCTTTCAGCGGCAGGCGGATGAGCGTTTCGTAGACGCGGCCGCTCAGGGATTCGTCGAGGCTCGCGCCGATCCGTACCATGATGCGCGAGCGGATCAGATCGATTGCGCCGAGCATGGCAAACAGGAACGCGGCGATCACGCACAGGCCGATCAGCGTCGGCACCGATTTGCTCGGCAGCACCCGGTCATAGACTTCGAGCATGAAGACGGAGCCGGTGAGCATCAGGATGTTGCTCACGGCTGAAAATACCGCGACGCCGATCAGCGCCTGGCGGCAGGCCTGCAATGCGGCGGTGAGTTCGGTGGAGACTGTGCCGATACTCGTTCTGGGATCGCTTGCCATCAGCGGCCTGTTCGCAATCTGTCTGTTATGCCGCTGTTCCGGCTTGTCAGCCACAATTCATGACGCGGCAACATGCCACAAAAGGCCCGGTCTGTCGCGGATTCGCTGACGCACAGGGTTAACGCGCGGGGGCCTTACGCGAACAGGCTGCCGCTCTGGTGGAAGAGGAAGTTCGCGTCCGTGAGGGTCGTATGATTTTGGACGGTGATCTTGCTGCCGTCGCCCAGATCCACGATGGAATCGTTTCCTACGACGTCGATCGTAAGATCGTCAAAATTCAAATGTGCGAATGCGCGAAGATCGATCTTGTCGCCCTGCTCGGATTTGAAATCTGTAATGATGTCTCTGCCGCTGCTGGGTGCGAACACGAATGTATCGGCACCCAGACCGCCGGTCAGGGTATCATTGCCTTTTCCGCCAATCAGCACATCGTTGCCGGAGCCGGTGGTGATGGTGTCGTTGCCGCCGCGTCCGAATGCGATGATGTCGCCTGTCATGTGAGCAAACGACTTCATGCTGTTGCCGTTGCTGCTGTTATCGTCGATCCAGATCGTCAGGTCTTTGGACGTGGACGCTCCAGCTTGATCCGTTGCAACGAGTTTCAGGTTGTAGGTGCCGCTGTCCACGTCGCTGCGTCCAGTGGACAGGACGCCATCGTTCGAAAGCGTGAAGCGGTTCGATGAGCCGGACCCGAGCGAATAGTGAAGGCTGTCGCCTGCATCCGGATCGAATGCGCTGACATCGCCAAGAACGCGGTAATTGTCGAGTCCGGAACTGTCTTCGGCGGCGCCGATATGCTCGCTGGCCGCGAAGTGAAGTTTGGTCGGTGCGTCGTTCAGCCCGTTGACGGTGACCGTCACGGTGGCCGTCGATGTGCCGCCATGGCCATCATCGATCGTATATTCGAACGTATCCGTTGCGGTCTGGCCGGCGGCAAGAGACTGGATTTGCTTCGAATAGGTTGCATCGTAGGTGATGATGCCGCCCGAGAAGGTGATCTTTGCGCCGGCCGTGCTCCATCCCGAAACGGTGCTGACAGAAAGAAAATCGCCGTCGCCATCGGTGTCGTTCGCCAGCAGCAGCGCCGACGGGATGAAGGCCGGCGCGTCCTCGGTGATCTGAAGATAATGGGCCCCTGCGACGCCGTTGCGTTCGATCACATAACCGTCGATGCCGGCAGCGACGCGGGCGAAGAAATTATCGGCGAGGTCGTTCCAGGTGCCGTTGCCCCAGGTGGCGAGATAATCTTCGTTGAACAGATTGTTCGGCTCGCCGCCGGCCCATTTGGTGAAACCGAAGGCCGTGCTGCCGCTTTCGGACACCCATTGCCATTGACCTTCGATGGCGGCATCCGTTCCGCCGAGCCAGGCGATCTTGTTGCCGACCAGATCGAAAATACGATTGTTTTCGGCTTCGCTCGATATGGTCGCCAGATAGCCGCCGGCGGCGATGGCCGCGGCACGCGCGTCCTGCCAGCTCACCAGCGAGTCGGCGACATATTTGTAGAGATGATTGTCGGGTCCGATCGACCACCCGAGCGGGATGTTCTCGAAGACGTCGTTGGTGGCAACCGGAGCGTGATTGTCGTCTGCGCCGTTGACGGTCACGCGCACAGTCTGCGTGTCGGATGCACCATGCTGATCGGTCACCACGACGGTGAAGGTCTCGATCTTTTTCTCGCCCGCCTGCAACGCTTGCGTCGCCGCCCGCGAATTATCCAGCACGTAAGTCCAAACTCCATCCTGATCGATGGTCAAATAGCCGTATGTGCCATGGACTTTCGTTATGCTGCCTTCCTCGTAGACTTGGCCATTCTGCGCATGGATCGACCAAGCATCATTCGCGCCGGTGTCGTCATGATCGACATCGCTCTTGGTCAGAGTGCCCGATGCGGTGTTAGCGGCCTGACTGTCTTCCGTAACCGATCCGCGGCTGACGCCGCCGGTGATAACAGGTGCGGAATTGGCGCCAGCGACATCGATCTCCAGTGTCGCGGTTGAGGTTGCGCCGCTCGCGTCTTTGATCGTGTAGGTGAAGACGTCCTTGCCGTGTTCGCCTTCGCCCAGCCCGATCGTATCGGCGTCCAGGTTGTTCAGCGTATAGACGTAGGTGCCGTTCTGCAGCAGGACGAGGTAGCCGTATTTTCCTTGAACGATCGTGTTGATCGAACCCGCGCCCTGACTCTCCGAAGTAGTGCCAGCATGAACGCCTATCACCTTGAGGCTGTCGCCAGCATCGGGATCAGTGTCATTGGCCAGGACATTGCCGGTCGCCAGTGGATCGCCCGGTGTCCATTTGCCGTCAACGAGGCCAGCGGCAGCAACGCCGTCCACATCCGGCGCTGCTGACGGTGCGTCGTTTTCGCCATTGAGTGTAATGGTGAGGATCGCCGAGGCGGTGGCACCCGATGAGTCGGTGATCGTATACTGGAACTGGTCGATCACTGACTGGCCATAAGGCAACTGCGCGTAGGCCTCATTCGGCTCGAAATCGTATGTGCCATCAGCGTACAGGATCAGCGTGCCGTAAGTGCCTTCAATGCGCGCACCTTCGCTGCCGACACCGATACTTTCACCGGATGGTTCTCCGTTCGCCCAATGCCGAACGCTGGAGACCGCGATGCTGTCGTTATCCGGATCGCTGTCATTGTTCAGAACATTGCCGCCTTCGGCGCTGCCCTCGACATCGTCGACAGCAACCGGCGCATCGTTCACGCCGCTGAGATTGATTGTCAGGACCGCCGTTGCAGTTCCGCCATGCCCATCGGAGACCGTGTATTCAAACTGGTCCTGCGCGTGCTCGCCCTGTGCGAGACTCTCAAATGTTTCGTTCGGCACGAACGTGTAGGAGCCATCCGCGTTCAGATACAGCGTGCCGTAATCGCCTTCGACAATGGTTGTGCCGTCTTCGCCCTCGCCGTTAAGGGACGTTGGCTGATGTCCCCCTTCGCCGCCTTCTCCACCGAGATGCCGCGCGCTGACAACCGAAAGGATGTCTCCGTTGTCCGGGTCAGTATCATTTTTCAGCACGTTCCCGGCAGGAATGCCTTCAGCCCCGTTCTGTGCTGTATCGTTGGTCGCGACCGGCGCGTCATTCTCGCCCGTCAGATTGATCGTCAGAACAGCGGTGGCCGTTGCGCCGAACGGATCGCTGATCGTGTACTGGAATTTGTCGAAAGCGTTGACGCCCTCCGCAAGCGACTTGAATGCGTCGTTAGGTGTGAACGTATAGGTGCCGTCGGGATGAATGGTGAGAGTCCCATAGGTCCCCTCGATCGTTGCGCCTGCTGCGCCGACCGTCACGGCGGGGCCGGGCACTTCCTGACCGCCTTCGGAGACGACGATGTGCCGAACGGTCTTGACGACAATCACGCTGCCTTCCGGATCGCTGTCATTCTGCGTGACGTCGCCGCCACCGCCCGAAC
>JAEXXW010000664.1 GCA_023405565.1 Pseudomonadota bacterium | reverse complement strand
TCATTCCGCTCTATATCGGCTGTCTGATCCTGCCGGTTTATGGCGTGATGCATGTGCAGGACGGAATTGCGCGCTCCTACAATTGGCCAAATCTTGCGCTGCTGCCACCTTTTGTGATCCGGCAATTGCTGGTGATTGGCCTGATGGGCGCAGCCTATGTGGCGGGCGTACCGACCGACGCGACCACCGGTATTGTCATCGCCGCGATTTCGATTTGGGTCTGCGCGATCGGGCAATATGTCGTGCTGACGCGCAAGCTCACGACCGAAGTGCCTGCCGGACCGCGACGTTACGACATCCCGCGCTGGATTTCAGTGTCGGTGCCGATGTTCCTCGTCGACAGCCTTTACATGCTGCTGATGTATGTCGACGTCCTGATCCTCAAGCAATTCCGCTCTCCCGAGGAAATCGCCATTTATTACGCCGCCGCAAAGACACTTGCGCTGGTCTCATTCGTCTATTTTGCCGTGTCGGCGGCTTCCGCGCATAAATTCAGCGAATATTATGAAGCCGGCGACCGCAAGAAGCTCAGCGCCTTCGTGCATGACTCGATCCGCTGGACCTTCTGGCCGTCTCTCGCCGCGGTCGTCGTCGTGCTGGCCTGCGGCTGGCCGCTGCTGCGTCTGTTCGGCGAGCATTTTGTCACCGGCTATTCTCTGATGTTCGTTCTGGCGATCGGCATCCTCGCGCGCGCGGCCATTGGACCGGGCGAGCGCTTCCTCAGTATGCTGGGGGAACAGAAGCTTTGCGCCCTCACCGCGCTTGCCGCCCTGCTCACCAATCTTGCATTGTGCTTTATGCTTATTCCAGCCTATGGCGTACTCGGTGCCGCGATCGCAACATCGGTTGCCTTCATCATCGAATCCGCGATGATCTTCGCCATCGCAAAGCGGCGACTGGGCTTCCATCTCTTTGTTTTTGGTGGAACGAGGACCTGAGGCACTCCACCCGTCCGAGAGACCACAATGAGCGATGCTGCCGAATGGCGAGCGATGTCCGTGTCAGACATTCCTGACATCGGCGAGCTGTCGAACCGGGTTCACGTCAATTATCCGGAACGCCGGCAGGTGTTGGAGGAGAAGTTCGCGCTTTTTCCGAAGGGGTGCTTCACACTGCATGGTGCCGATGGCCGTGCTTGTGGCTATTGCTTTTCACATCCCTGGATAGACGGACCGCCGCCGTCTCTCGATACATTTCTGAACGCACTTCCGGCACGTCCATCCACCTACTTCATCCACGACCTGACACTCGATCCGTCCCGGCAGGGACGGAAGCTCGCCAGCGCATTGGTGCCGCTTATCGTGGATGTCGCGAAAGCGATCCCTGTTGCGCGCATGGCTCTGGTCGCTGTCAGCGGCAGCGAACCGTTCTGGTCGCGAATGGGCTTTCGCAGGACCAACGACCCGATCCTGCAGGCCACTGCCCGCAGCAAATATGACGAGAGCGCCGTCCACATGCAGCGCGATCTGACGTGAACAAATCGAGCATTTTCGAGCGAAGTGGATACCGGTTCGCGTAAACAAAACGCGTCAAAAAAGTGAGCCCCGGCTTTAATTCCATCAAAGCCGGAAAAGCTCTATTGCGCGGCTTCAGCGCGGCGATCGTCGGGAGCCGCGAGCACCAGCGCCCAGAACACCTTGTATTTCGTGTTCGGCACATAAACCGCCGCGATGCCCATATGGGTCGCGCCGCGCAACAGCATATTGGCCTTATGGCCGGGCGAATCCCGCCAGCCCGAAAATGCTTCGGCCAGCGTGTGATAGCCGGCGCCGATATTCTCGGCGCCAGTCGATGCCCGGTAGCCGGAGCGGCGCAGCCGGTCCTTGAAATTGCCGGCGACGTTATGATCCAGCTTGTCCTTTGTCGCCATGGCGCGCGCCTGCTCCTGCGCCATCTGCATCAATTGCGGATCGATCGTGACATCGCCCAGCATATTGTTGCGGCGGAAGCCGGAGATCATTGAGGCCGCGGCCTGGGGGTCGAGCTGCGCCCCCTCCTTCGCCATGCTTTCATAAAAGGTCGGTTGGGATGGCGGCGGCTCGGTCGCGCAGCCAGCCAGGAGCGGCAAAGCAAGGCAAAGTCCGCTCATAACGACAGCTAAATTCGGACGGCCAAACATTCTGGCGAACCCCCAAGCGTCCGACATGGCCGCAAAATGGTGACTGAAAGGTAAATGGAGCTGAATTCGCCAAAATCACTTTCGTTTGGGCTTTTTTGGGGCCGCGTCTTCCGAAATCCCGGGATCTGCAATGGCCGGCTCGGCATCCTCAAGACCGTGGATACGAATATCCCGCCGCGGATAGGGAATCTCGATGCCGTGCTCGCTGAACTTCTCGAGAATCGAGAAGCAGATATCGCTTTTGATACTTGCACCATCGCCGATATTGCGGACCACCCAGCCGAGCTCAAAATTGATGGCGCTGTCCCCGAACCCCGTCAGAAAGACGTTGGGCGAAGGGCTTTGCATAATATGAGGATGATCGATCGCGATCTTCATGAGGATCTCGCGCACCTTCTTGACATCGCTGCCATAGGCGACCCGCACAGGCACTGACACGGTGGCGAATGTATCGATATGCGTACGGTTCTTCACGACCTGGGTGATCAATTCGGAATTCGGGATGATCACGCTGGCACGATCGCCGGTCTCGATCTCCGTTGCACGGACATGGATACGCCGCACCCGGCCCTCTTCGCCCTTCACATTGATGATGTCACCGACGCGGATCGGCCGTTCCGCCAGCAGAATAAGGCCCGAGACGAAATTGGACACCACCGACTGCAAGCCAAAGCCGATACCGATCGACAAAGCACCTGCGACCAGCGTGATCTTCTGAAAATCAACGCCGAGCTGAGCCAGCGCAACGGAGATCGCGACAATGACGCCGATATAGCTGAAGATTGTCGATACGGAATGTTGCAGGCTGATATCAAGCGCTGTACGCGGCAAGAAGCGCGTCTCCAGCCAGCGTTGTATGGCCCGTGTCGCCAGAATGCCGATCACCACCGTCGCGAATGCATTTAGCACCGTTGACAGCGAAATCGTGACATCGCCGATGCGGAAACCGAATGTCGCGTCACGGACCACGCCGAAGAAGTCGGCGGCGAACACGCCCCATGGCCCCAGCAGCGGCAGGAGCACCACCATAATGAGAATGAGCCGGATCGCCGCGGAAAGCAGGGTGCCGACCAATTCGATCGACCGCGGTCTCAATCCAAAGAAATTCGCCACCGCACGCCCGCGCGGCGTCGACGCCGTCAGGACCTCGGTGAACAACGCATCGATAAAGACAAGGAAGATATAGAGCGCGCCAATAAGGCCAAGGGCGGTCAGGAAACGTCCCGCCAGGAAGGCGGCCAGACCGATAAAACCTGTCATCAGCGACGCAGCAATACCGACAACGAGCAGCCAGCCGCCGGCCCGAAGCCACCCTGCTCCACTGACCTCATCATCCTGCTCGTGGCTTCGGCCAACAACGAAAAGGAAATGACCAAGGATTGCAGCGATGATCACGGAGAAAATCGCGCTCGTCGCAACGGTCAGCGAAACCGGCGCCACAACAGCACGCTGAAGAACATTGAAAAAGACGATCGCGCCGAGAATGCGCGCCGCCCAGATCAACGTGGAGGAAAGCAGACGCGCCGTGTCGTCACCGATCGAGAGCAAACGCCGTTCGGGATCGTCGGCAGCAAACAATCCGACCGCAACGCCCCGGCCAAAAGCCGCAATGGCCACGGCGACGGCCAGCGAGAAGCCGATATTGGTGATGCGCTCCGGCATCAACCCGAACGCATCGAGGATCAGGACCGCGCCCGCCACCACAGCCGGTGCCGTGACGGCGATGCGCACCAGTGAAATCAACGCGAAGAACGACTTCGCAAAGCGCGTGTCCAACTCCCTTGGCCGGAAATTCCGTTGGCCAAGCCAGTGCAAGACAAAGCCGGCGCAAATGAAGAAGACAAGGAGTGCGAGACTTGCCGCGACGACAGTCCCGGTCGTCGCCACCGCGCGGACGTGGTCCATCCAGCCTTGGACCAGCAGGACAATACCGTGCAGCCCGTCCGGCGTAGCCTTCGCGGCCTGCGTCCAGAAATTGGGATCCAGCGCACTGGACGTGCGACCGAGCAATTCACGGGTGAACAGCGCACGTCGTCGGTCGGTAATGCGTTCGGACAGACTCTCGGCGCGCAACACCAGAACCCGAACCTGCTTCAGCGTTCCGTCGAGGGCCGCCCGTCGCTCCTGCAGGCGCTTGCGCTCCTCCGTCAGGTTGGCATCCTCCTTCGGCTGGTCCTCCTCCGGTGCATCGCCAAGCTGCTTGAGACGCGTGTCGACATCCGCCAAACGTCCTTCCAGCGAAGCGATGATCTCCCTCAGTTCGCTTCGCACGGGCTCGATACTGCCCCGATTTTCAACGAGCTGGGCGTCCGTGAGATCGTCGCGCCGGAGTATTTC
>JAEXXW010000662.1 GCA_023405565.1 Pseudomonadota bacterium | reverse complement strand
ACCGAAGACTGAAGAAAAGGATGTCGTATGCTCGGCGCAGTCGCCCGCAAGCTGTTTGGTAGCGCCAATGACCGCCGGATTCGCGGTTATCAGCCCCGTGTCGCCGCCATCAATGCTCTCGAGCCCGAACTCGCCAAGCTGACCGACGAGCAGCTCCGCGCCCGCACCGACGAGTTCAAGAAGCAACTCGCCGAAGGCAAGACGCTCGACGATATTCTCGTCCCGGCCTTCGCCACGGTTCGCGAGGCCGGCAAGCGAACCCTCGGCCAGCGTCACTTCGACGTCCAGCTGATCGGCGGCATGATCCTGCATGAGGGCGGCATTGCCGAAATGAAGACTGGCGAAGGCAAGACCCTGGTCGCGACCCTGGCGGTCTACCTGAACGCGCTCAACGGCAAGGGCGTACACGTCGTCACCGTCAACGACTATCTCGCCAAGCGCGACTCCGAATGGATGGCGCAGATCTATGGCTTCCTCGGGCTGACGACCGGCGTGATCGTTCACGGTATGGACGACGAAGAGCGCAAGGCCGCCTATGCCTGCGACATCACCTACGGCACCAATAACGAACTCGGCTTCGACTATCTGCGCGACAACATGAAGTATCGGCTGGAGGACATGGTCCAGCGCGGCCATGTCTACGCCATCGTCGACGAAGTGGACTCGATCCTGATCGACGAAGCGCGCACACCGCTGATCATTTCCGGCCCGCTCGATGACCGATCTGAATTCTACAACACCATCGATGCCTATATCCCGCGTCTGGACAAGTCCGACTACGATGTCGACGAGAAGCAGCGCACGGTGAACCTCACCGAAGCCGGTATGGAAAAGATGGAGCAATGGCTCCGCGCCGATGGCCTGCTCAAGGGTGACTCACTCTACGACATCGAGAATGTCTCGACGGTTCATCACGTCAATCAGGGCTTGCGCGCACACAAGCTGTTCCAGCGCGACAAGGACTACATCGTCCGCAACGGCGAAGTGGTCATCATCGACGAATTCACCGGCCGCATGATGCCGGGCCGGCGCTATTCGGAAGGTCTGCACCAGGCGCTCGAGGCGAAAGAGCATCAGCCGATCCAGCCGGAAAACCAGACGCTGGCTTCGATCACCTTCCAGAATTACTTCCGTATGTACGACAAGCTCGGCGGCATGACCGGTACGGCGCTGACCGAGGCGGATGAGTTCTACGACATCTACAAGCTGAACGTCGTCGAAGTGCCGACCAACCGGCCGATGCAGCGCGACGATCAGGACGACGAGGTCTATCGCACCAACGCCGAGAAATATCGTTCGATCATCACGCTGCTGGAAGAATGCAAGACACGTGGCCAGCCGGTGCTGGTCGGCACGACCTCGATCGAGAAATCCGAGCAGCTTGCCGAAATGCTCCGCAAGGAAGGCTGGGAGCAGCACGACTTCTCCGACACCAATGCTTTCGCCAAGCTCTATAGCGACGATGAGAAGTCGGCCAAGGCCAAGGTCTTCGCGATCCTGAACGCGCGCTATCATGAACAGGAAGCCTATATCGTCTCGCAGGCCGGCGTGCCGGGCGCGATCACCATTGCCACCAACATGGCCGGCCGCGGCACCGACATTCAACTCGGTGGTAACGCCGACATGCGCATCCGTCAGGAATTGCAGGGTGTTGAAGACGAGGAGCGTGAGCGCCGCGCGAAGGACATCCGCGAACAGGTTGCGCGGCTGAAGGAAAAGTCGCTCGCCGCTGGCGGCTTGTTCGTGCTCGGCACCGAGCGGCATGAAAGCCGCCGCATCGACAACCAGTTGCGTGGCCGTTCCGGCCGTCAGGGCGATCCGGGCCGCTCCAAGTTCTTCCTGTCGCTCGAAGACGACCTGATGCGTATCTTCGGATCTGACAAACTCGACTCAATGCTGACCAAGCTCGGTCTCAAGGAGGGTGAGGCGATCATCCATCCCTGGATCAACAAGGCGCTGGAGAAGGCGCAGCAGAAGGTCGAGGCGCGCAACTTCGATCTGCGCAAGAACATCCTGAAATACGACGACGTCGCCAACGATCAGCGCAAGGTCATCTTCGACCAGCGCATCGATCTGATGAAGGACGACAATGTCGCCGAGACCGTCACCGACATGCGCCACGCGCTGATTGACGATCTCGTCTCCAAACACATTCCGGAAAATGCCTATCCAGAGCAGTGGGATGTTGCCGGTCTGCATGATGCGGTGAAGCACATCCTCAATCTCGATCTGCCGATCCATGACTGGGCGAAGGAAGAGGGCATCGCCGACGAGGAGGTGCACGAGCGCATCATCAAGCGTGCCGACGAGGTCATGGCGGCGAAAGCCGCGCAATATGGCCCTGACGTCATGCGCTATGTCGAGAAGTCGATCCTGCTGCAGACGCTGGATCATCTATGGCGTGAGCATCTCATCATGCTCGAACATCTGCGCCAGGTGATCGGTCTGCGTGGCTATGGCCAGCGCGATCCGCTGAATGAATACAAGTCGGAAGCTTTCCAGCTCTTCGAGGCCATGGTCTCGAATATGCGCGAAGGTGTGACCGGTCAGCTGATGCGGGTCGAAATCGTGCAGGCGCCGCCGCCGGAGGAGCAGGAGCAGCTTCCTTATATGGAAGCGCACAAGATCGATCCGCTCACCGGCGAGGACGAAATGTCCTATGCGGATGCCGGGCTGTCGCCGGCAATGGCCGGAGGTGCACAGCGTGCTATCGAGCGCGATCCGAAAAATCCGGCAACCTGGGGCAAGGTCGGGCGCAACGAAGTGTGCC
>JAEXXW010000654.1 GCA_023405565.1 Pseudomonadota bacterium | reverse complement strand
GAGTATATGTCCGGCTTCGGTAATTCGTTCGAGACTGAAGCGCTTCCCGGAGCGCTGCCGGTCGGACGCAACTCGCCACAGAAGATCAATTACGGCCTTTATGCCGAGCAATTGAGCGGCTCGCCCTTCACGGCGCCCCAAGCGACGAACGAACGCTCCTGGCTCTATCGCATCCGGCCGACCGTGCGCCACACCGGCCGCTTCACGAAGATCGACCGTGGGTTCATCCGGACAGCGCCCGAGCGCGAGGAGAGCGATCTGTCGCTTGGCCAGATGCGCTGGGGGCCAGTGCCGCTGCCGAAGACAAAGACGACTTTCGTCACCGGCCTGCACACCATCACTGTGGCGGGCGATAGCGAATCCATGAGCGGCATGGCGGCACATGTGCTGCTGGTGACCGAATCCATGGTGCGCGAGCATTTCTTCAACGCCGACGGCGAATTGCTGATCGTGGCCCAGGAAGGGGCTTTGCGCTTCCGCACCGAGTTTGGACTGATTGAGATTGCGCCCGGCGAAATCTGCGTCATCCCGCGTGGCGTGATCTTCCGTGTCGAACTCGTCGATGGTCCGGCGCGCGCTTATGTCTGCGAAAATTATGGCGGCGGTTTCACGCTGCCGGATCGCGGACCGATCGGCGCGAATTGTCTCGCCAACCCGCGCGACTTCCTGACGCCGGTTGCGGCGTTTGAAGACGTCGAGGAGCCTTGCACGCTTTACGTCAAATGGGGCGGCGAACTCTTCAAGACCGAACTGCCGCATTCGCCGCTCGATGTGGTAGCGTGGCACGGCAATTACGCGCCCTACAAATACAACCTAAAATACTTTTCGCCGGTCGGTGCGGTGCTGTTCGACCACCCCGATCCGTCGATCTTCACGGTTCTGACATCGCCGTCGGACACGCCGGGGACAGCGAATATCGATTTCGTCATTTTCCCGGAGCGCTGGGGCGTTGCCGAAAACACGTTCCGGCCGCCCTGGTATCACCGCAACATTATGTCGGAATTCATGGGACTGGTAGAGGGCGTCTATGATGCCAAGCCAGAAGGATTCGTGCCCGGCGGCTTCTCGCTGCACAACACCATGCTGCCGCATGGCCCCGATGTGGACGCCTTCGAGCAGGCCAGCAATGTCGAGTTGAAGCCGGTGAAGCTTAGCAATACGCTGGCCTTCATGTTCGAAACACGATTCCGGCAACGCGTGACGAAATATGCCGCCGACCTTGAGGTCCGGCAGGACGATTACGTCGATTGCTGGAAGGGGTTAAAGAAGCACTTCGACCCCAAACGCCGCGAGCCACGCTGAAGACATGAAACTTGCTTCCCTGAAAAGCGGCCGTGATGGACGGCTGATCGTTGTATCGCGCGATCTGTCACGGTTTGCTGATGCCTCTGCCGTTGCGCCCACGCTGCAAGCGGCGCTGGACGACTGGGATGCGGCTCTCCCGCGCCTGACCGAAATCGCGGATGGGCTTGAGTCGGGCCGCCTCGCGCACCAGCCCTTCGATCCGGCCAAATGTGCATCGCCGCTGCCGCGCGCTTATCAATGGCTCGACGGTTCAGCTTACGTGAATCACGTCGCTCTGGTGCGTCAGGCGCGGGGCGCCGAAGTGCCGGAGACGTTCTGGACCGATCCCTTGATGTACCAGGGCATCTCGGACGTCATCATCGGCCCGCGCGATCCGATCCAGCTGGCCGAGGAAGCGTATGGCATCGATCTCGAGGCCGAGATCGTTGTCGTGCTCGGCGACGTGCCGATGGGCGCAACGCGCGAGCAGGCGGCCAAGGCTATCAAGCTGATCATGCTGGTCAATGACGTCTCGCTGCGTAACCTGATCCCGGCTGAACTCGCCAAGACCTTCGGCTTCCTGCAATCCAAGCCATCCTCGGCCTTCACGCCTGTCGCCGTGACGCCGGACGAACTCGGCAAGGCCTGGGACGGGGCGAAAATCGATCTGCCGCTGCTGAGCTTTATCAATGGCAAGCCGCTCGGCAAGCCGGTCGCTTCGGTCGATATGACCTTCGACTTTCCGACATTGATCATGCATGCGACCAAGACGCGCGCACTCAGCGCCGGTACGATCCTTGGTGCGGGCACTGTTTCGAACCGCGACGCTGATGGCGGGCCGGGCAAGACCATTACCGATGGCGGTCTTGGTTATTCCTGCCTTGCGGAACAGCGCACGGTCGAAACGATTTTACACGGCAAGCCGTCGACGCCGTTCCTGAAATTTGGCGATCGCGTCCGCATCGAAATGAACGGCACAGACGGCCAGTCGATCTTTGGCGCGATTGATCAGGAGGTGGTGCGTTACACGCCGCCGAAATAACGATTATAAGAAATATGAGCCTGCAGCCAATGCAGGCCGTTGATGGTTGGAAATGTAAGGGTGGCTGATGGCCAAGGGCTTTGCTTCGACCGGCGATACCGCCGACAAGACCATCTCGTTCGACGAGATCGGCCGCGATCTCTATGCCTTCACGGCGGAGGGCGATCCGAATTCCGGCATCATCATTGGCGACGACGGCGTCATGGTGGTGGATGCGCAGGCGACGCCGATCATGGCGCTTGAAGTGATCGAGCGCGTGCGCAAGGTCACCGATAAGCCGATCAAGTATGTTTTGCTGAGCCACTATCATGCCGTGCGAGTGCTCGGTGCGTCGGCTTACGATGACGCCGAGATCCTTGCGTCCGATACAACCCGCGACCTGATTGTCGAGCGCGGCCAACAGGACAAGGATTCCGAGATCGGTCGTTTCCCGCGGCTGTTCCGCGCCGTCGAATCCATTCCGGGACTGACCTGGCCGACCATCACCTTCCAGAAGCAGATGTCGGTCTGGCTCGGCAAGCGCGAAGTGCGCATCATGCATATCGGGCGAGGGCACACGGCGGGCGATGTCATCGCCTGGGTGCCGGATGCCAATGTCGTCTTCTCCGGCGATCTCGTGGAATATCATTCGGCCTGTTATTGCGGCGACGCTCATCTGAAGGATTGGCCGGAGACGCTGAAACGTCTCGGCGAGTTCAAGGCCAATGCGCTTGTGCCGGGCCGCGGCGCCGCGCTCGCAACGCCGGACAAAGTGCGCGACGGCATCGAAGGCACGCGCGATTTTCTTTCGGCGCTTTATGATTCCGCAAAGGCCGGCGTCGCCAAAGGCTTGTCGCTGAAAGATACATTTGCCGCGACAAAGCAGGTCATGGACCCGAAATTTTCCTCTTACGCGATCTACGAACATTGCATGCCGTTCAATGTCGCGCGCGCCTATGACGAGGCCAAGGGGATTGACCATCCGGTGATCTGGACGGCGGAACGCGACCGCGAGATGTGGGCCGCATTGCAGGGGTAGGGTCATGTCTACCGAACGCAAGGTCATCTATCACTATCAATATGAGCGATCGCCGGATCAGGATGCGACAGTGTCGGTCCGGCATGATGTTGTCGTTGTTGGCGCCGGCCCTGTCGGGCTTGCGGCGGCGATCGATCTTGCGCAACGTGGCGTCAAGGTGGTGCTGCTCGATGATTCCGACCGGATCGGCGAGGGATCGCGCGGCATCTGCTATGCGAAGCGCACGCTGGAAATCCTCGATCGCCTCGGCGTCGGCGAGAAACTGGTCGCCCAGGGTGTGACCTGGAAGCTCGGCAAGGTCTTTCTCAAGGACGAACTGGTCTATTCCTTCGATCTGCTGCCGGAAGACGGTCACAAGATGCCGGCCTTCATTAATCTCCAGCAATACTATCTGGAGAAGGCGCTGGTCGATCGTGCGCTCGAACTGCCGAACATCGATCTGCGCTGGCGCAATCGCGTCACCGGCGTCGAGCGGCGCAACGATGGCGCGACATTGACCGTCGATACGCCAGACGGCGAGTACAAGATCGATGCAGCCTGGGTGATTGCCGCCGATGGCGCGCGCTCGGCCGTACGCGACATCCTCGGCCTTGGCTTTGTCGGTGTCACCTTCGAGGACAAGTTCCTCATCGCCGATATCCGCATGAAGGCGGATTTCCCGACCGAGCGGCGGTTCTGGTTCGATCCACCGTTTCATTCCGGGCAATCTGCGCTGATGCACCGCCAGCCTGACAATGTCTGGCGCATTGACTTGCAGCTCGGTCCCGATGCCGATGCGGAGGCGGAACAGAAGCCGGAGCGAGTCATCCCGCGCCTCAAGCAGATGTTGGGCGATCGCGAATTCGAACTCGAATGGGTCTCGATCTATCGCTTCAATTGCCGACGGCTTGACCGCTTCGTCCATGGTCGTGTCATCTTCATCGGCGACGCCGCGCATCAGGTCTCGCCTTTCGGCGCGCGTGGGGCCAATTCCGGTGTGCAGGACGCCGAAAATCTTGCCTGGAAGCTGGCCGCGGTGTTGCGCGGCGAGGCCGACGAGCGGCTGATCGAAACCTACAATGCCGAGCGCATCCAGGCGGCCGAAGAGAATATCGGTCATTCGACACGCTCGACCGATTTCATCGCGCCGCATTCTCTGGCTGAACGCGTGTTCCGCAACGCAGTTCTCGATCTGGCGCCGACCTGCGAGTTTGCGCGGCGCATGGTGAATTCAGGCCGATTGTCGGTTGCGACTGTTTACGACACAGCCTTGTCAACTGAAGACGAGGAGCCTTTCAATGGATCGGCATATCTTGGCGCGCCGGCGCCAGATGCCGTGATCCAAACCCCCGAGGGCTATTCGCATCATCTGGTCGAACAATTGTCAGACCGGTTCGAACTGCTTTATGTGGCGAACGGAGCTGCGCCATCCGTACCGGACGATATCAAGATGACCGTTATCGGCCGAGACCTCATCGATTCCACCGGACAATTTGCCACGCGCTTCGATGCCGAACCGGGTTCGGCCTATCTGCTGCGTCCGGATCAGCATATCTGTGCGCGCTGGCGGCATCCGACCTTCGACAAGATCGCCGCAGCGCGGGATCGCGCTCTTGCCCGCTGACTATGCCGGCATGCGCATCGACGACAACATCTCGTTGCAGGCCTTGGCGCATTCATCGCAGACCTTGGCGCAGACGGCACAATGCTTGTGTATTTCGGCATGACGCTGGCACTCTGCAGCGCAGGCGCGGCAGAAGGCGATGCAGGTGGTCAGCTGTGCTTCGAGCAATTGGCGATGTCCGACCTTGTTGGCACGAGACAAAATATTGCCAGTCGCTGTGCAAACAGCTGCGCAATCATGATTGAGACGAATGCACGATATCAGACGCTCGACGTCCTTTTCGGCGAGGCAAGCGTCGGCACAGGCGGTGCAGCTTTCCACACAGGCGAAGCAGGCGTCGACGGCGTGACTGATGACATCGGCATGGTTGGGATGATCGGGATGCGAACGGAACATGTTTCTGACGACGGCGGCGGACATTTCTCGGTTCCTTTCCAGCGGCCCCTCCAACTCCGACTGCAAACATTCCCGGTCGCGGTTGGTTCCGAAGCGCCACAAGTTCTTTCGTTTGACCGACAGACCGGCGAGACTCATCCATCCGGCGGGGTCCAATGTGGGGTTTGCGCATGCCACTGATTGTCACGTCGCAGTTCAGGGATCCCGATACGGCCTTCGTGACCTTGATCGAAGCACGGCGAGGGCTGTCGCTGGACGAGGCCGCAGCGCTCGATGCCAAGCTGGTACTGATCCTTGCCAATCACATCGGTGACATCGATGTGCTGAAGGAGGCGATCGCGGTGGCGAAGCAGGGCAGGCCGTCCCCGGGGTGATTGCTTATTTGGTGGAACCGCCGTTGGGCTTGTCCATGATGTGATCGATGATGGCACTGACCCGCGTCATCGGGTCTTTGGCATCCATATCGAGAATCTGACGCACTTTTTTGGCCAGCGCTTCGGATGTGAACGGTTTTGTCAGCAGGTCGACATCGGCATCAAGCCGGCCGTGATGGATAATGGCGTTGCGCGTATAGCCGGTGGTGTACAGCACTTTCAAATTCGGTCGCCGGCGCAGGGCTTCGTCTGCCAGTTGCCGTCCGTTCATGCCACCGGGAAGCACCACATCGGTGAACAACAACTTGATATCGGCATTGGCATCCAGGAGCCGCAATCCGGCAGCGGCATCATGCGTTGAAATGACGTGATAGCCTTCCTCGCGCAGCACCTCGCTCGAGAAGCGGTTCACCTCTTCATCATCCTCGACCAGCAAAATCTGATCGGGGCGTTCGTCCGAGTCGCCTTTCCGCTCGATCGCGGGCTCAGGTGGTATCCAGGGCTCGACCTGGTTCTCGTCCATCAGCCGGGGCAGATAAAGTTTGATCGCGGTCCCTTCGCCGGCTTCGCTGTAGATCTTGATGTGACCACCCGATTGCTTGACGAAGCCATAGACCATGCTGAGACCCAGGCCGGTCCCCGATCCGGTAGGCTTGGTGGTGAAGAACGGTTCGAAGGCGCGGTCGATCACCTGCTTGCTCATGCCGCTGCCGGTGTCGCTCACGGCAATCATGACATACTGGCCGTGAGAGATATCGGTGGCGTTCGCGGCGATATAAGCCTCGTCAAGATAGGTATTGGCGGTTTCGATGGTCAGGCAGCCGCCGCCGGGCATCGCATCGCGTGCATTCACGGCGAGATTGAGCAATGCATTCTCGAGCTGGTTCGGATCGACGGCCATCTTCCACAAGCCGCCAGCGAGGACAGATTCGACGGTGATGGTCTCGCCGATCGTGCGCCGCAGTAACTCGGACATCCCTTGAACGAGCTTGTTGGCATCGACGGCCCGCACCTCCAGCGGATGCTGGCGTGAGAAGGCCAGCAATCGCTGGACGAGGCTGGCGGCGCGTTCGGACGCCTGCCGTGCTGCATTCAGCGAACGTTTCAAGCGTTCGTCGCTCTCGCCCGATCGGCGCAGCGCAAGATCGACATTGCCGAGAATGGCGGTGAGCAGATTATTGAAATCGTGCGCAATGCCGCCGGTGAGGCGACCGACCGCTTCCATCTTCTGCGCCTGTTGGAGCGCAAGCTCGGTCCGCTCGCGGCGCATCACTTCCTGACGTAACTTCGAATAGGCCAGCGCTTCCCGGCGGGTTCGCCGCAGCGCCATGATGCCAAGGCCGATCATCGCCACCGTTGCAGGCAGGCCAAAGATCAGGTGGCCGGCCATGCTCTTGAACCAGTCATGAATAATGACCTGGCTCGGAATGCCCGACACCACATAGATATTGTAGTGCGGCATCTTGCGATAGGCGAACAGACGTGTATGGCCGTCAAATGTCGACGTGCCCGCCACGAAGCCTTCATCCGGATTGTCCGCGATGCTGCGCATCATGGTGCTATCGGGTGAGAGCTTTTCAAGACGCGTCGACAGGTCTGGATACCGGGCAAGAATGGCACCGTCGTCGCGGATGATCGCGAATATGCCCGGCGGAGGCAGCTTCTCATAGAAATTGATGAAGTATTCCGGGGCGATCGAAACCGCCGTGACGCCTGCGAAGGCCTTGTTGGGACTGGCGCGCCGTCGGCTGAGCGTGAAAAAAGTGGTGTCCGCCGCGCGGCCCTTCAGCGCTTCACTCACATAGGTTCCGGCATAGAGCTTTTCACGTTGAATGCGGAAATAGTCCCTGTCGGACAGGTTTATCTTCGGCATCGGATAAATTGTACCGGAGACGAGGGGAGTGCCCGCGGCATCGATCACCCACAGGTCGCGCAGTTGCGGCATCTTGTCGGTGATCGACTTCAACCTGCTATGGAGATTGGCTTCGTTCTTGCGGATCTCGGCGTCGCTCGTTTCGGCGGTCAATTCGTCCGTGTAGCGGGCACTCAGTTCGAACGTCTCGAACACTTTCAGCGCATGCTCGTAAATCGTGTTGAGGTTGCGCTGAACGCGGTCACGCGCTTCGCTCAGATGCTGTTCGTAGGAAACCCAGGATGCGACCAGAAAAATCGCTATCGGCAACAGGGTCGATGCGGCCAGCAGAAGCTGCACGGGGCGCACCGCCGACGCGAGCTCCTTTTGTGTGGCGAGGTCTTCCTGCGCGGCATTTCTGGTCTTGGACGTAGCGTTCATCGACACGGAAAAATGGGATGACGGCGACTTGTCATCCTATCGGCCGCAATCAGCCCTGCGCAAGCATCCGTGACCGCGCAGCACCGCTGATGGAACTTATCGAACCTTCGCCATCAGCGTGCGCATTCGATCGCAACAAAATCGTCACAGCCGTTACG